>CAZBUT010000011.1:0-13407 GCA_964495165.1 uncultured Muribaculaceae bacterium
TTTGCTTGAACAAGTGTATGACCAAGACGGTAATCCTATCCCAAATCAATATGTTGATCAAAATGGTGATGGCGCAATAGATGATAGTGACTTGGTTGTTAAACATTCACGCGACCCGAAAGTAACCATGGCTTGGAACAATACATTCAACTATAAGAATTGGGATCTTGGCATCTCATTGCGTGCCAACCTTGGTAACTATGTATTCAATTCAGTGCTTGCGACAAGATCTAACTTGACTACAGTTGACCGTTATGGTCTCCATAATGTGGTTAAAGCCGATTTCTATTTCAATGATGCAAGCGCCAACTCTAACCTTGTGCGTAGCGACTACTTCCTTGAAAACGCAAGTTTCCTTCGTTGCGACAACATCACCCTTGGTTACACTTGGAATGAATTGTTAAACGACAACCTCAAATTGCGTCTGTTTGGTGCTGTTCAAAATCCGTTTGTTATCACCAACTATCGCGGTCTCGACCCCGAAGTGTTCTCTGGTATAGACAACAATGTTTATCCGCGTCCTATGACATTCACTCTCGGTTTAGTGGCTACTTTCTAATAAGTTAAATCAAAAAGAAAGATATAAATATGAAATCATTCAATAAATTATTTATAGCATTGGGTTTGTCAACTATAGCGTTGGCTTCATGTACAGGAGATCTTGATGATCCTGTGATCGACCCCAATGACATTACTCCGGAGGAGTTTGCCAGTGACCCTAAAGGTTACATGGATCGAGTGCTTGCCGAGTGTTATCAAGGTCTTGCAACCTCAGGTTACGGTGGTCCCGGAAATTCAATTATTTCAGGTGGTGACGCCGGAGCCAACTCGTTCACTCGTGCTATCTTTGTTTGCAATGAGTTGACAACCGATGAGTTTGCTTGGAAACAATTTGGTGATGCCGGTCAATATGAGCTTGCTACTATGCAGTTTGCTGCCGACAACGGAGTGATGTACACTACTTATTCACGTATCTACACTTGTGTCGCATTGTGCAATGAGTTTATCCGTACAGTTGATGCCGGTAAATTTTATTTGACCGATGATCTTATCCCGCTGTCGGAAGAGTACAAACGTCAAGCAAAAGTGCTTCGCGGTCTTTGCTACTATTATGCAATTGACATGTTTGGCAACTGCGGTTATTCTGATGAAACATTTGATGCAGGTACAGCCCCCGCACAATGGAACCGTGCCGACCTCTACGCTAAGGTTGTCGGTGACCTTGAAGCTATTTCAGCTGAGTGGGGTGATAGCTATGCAGAACCCTCTTACGGCTATGTCGGCAAGGAATGTTGCGATGCGCTTCTCGCAAAATTCTACCTCAATGCCGAAGTCTATACAGGAACTCCTGCCTATGACAAATGTTGGGCTATCTGTCAGAAAATCATCAACCACCACAAGGGTGACGGTTTCCAAGGATCTGGCCTTGCCAATTCTTATAAAGCTGTATTCGGTGCAAACAATGACGAATACATGGCTCAAGGCTCTCGCGTAAACGAGATTATCTGGGGTATTCCTCAAGACGGGAAAAAACTTGAAAACTACGGTGGTACTACATTCTATATGGCTGCCGGATCTTCAACTTCAACTCCGGGTGTGACCATGACCAATGCCAATACCGGTCTTAACGCTTCTTGGACTTGTATGAACGCTCGTCAGCAATTTGCCGAGAAATTCTCTTGGAATGCAGATGGTACTGCAAATGACTTGCGTGCTGCTCTTTGGCTTACTACAAAAGACGGTCTTACTATAACCAACGACGATATCACAAACTTTGCCAACGGTTATGTTCCCGTGAAGTATACCAACTATGCTTATGATGATTTCGGAAACATAGATGAAGCTAATTGTCCTCCTTCGACAAATGCATTTGCCGATGCCGATTGGTCTGTAATACGTCTTGCGGAAATCTATCTTTCTGCAGCTGAAGCTAATGTGGTTGGCGGTGCAGGAGATCAAACTTCGGCTTTGACCTACGTTAACTATATACGTGAGCGTGCCGGTGTTGACCCTTGGACTGTGGCTCAACTCACTCCCGACAACTTGCTCGATGAGCGTTGCCGTGAGTTGTATGGTGAAAACGTTCGTCGTACCGACCTTGTGCGCCATGGAAAATATGCCGGCGGTGCATACAATTGGAACTGGAAAGGCAATGTTGGGCAAGGTGGTACTGCTACTCCTCAACACATGGATTTGTTCCCGATTCCTGCTACTGTAATCAGCTTCCAAAACTATAAGCAGAATCCTGGTTACTAATCACAGTAAACTCAATGTTTAATTTTTAACAAGAGTAAAGAAAAATGAAAAAAATATCAATATTGTTTGCGTGTTTGGTAGCCGTTCTCAGCTTCAACAGCTGTAAGGAAGACACCGACCCCAAATATCATAATCCTTCTGAATTTGTACTCAACACTCCGGCTCTTGCAAGCCAATATTATGAGCTTACTTCTGAAGGTACTTTTGACCTGTCTTGGTCACAACCCGACTATGGCTATGCGGCTACAGCTCTTTATAAGGTGCAAGTTTCTTTGACCGGGGCTGAGGAATCTTGGTTGGAATGTGGCTCTGAGTATAAAACTTGCTATGCTCAAGTGAAAATGTCGGAGGTTGCAGAAGCAATCTGTAAACTTCGTGGTATTGAGAGTGAAGACGATTATGTCGATGAAGCTGCTCGCAAAGTATATCTCCGTGTTCATGCCTATATCGCAGGTATTGAAGGCAGTGATATAGTTTCAAATGCTATTGAATTGCAACAAGTAAAAGAATATTGCGCAATCCAATCACCCGGTTATATCTACCTCATTGGTAGCGTTGGCGGTTGGACCGGTCCTGATGCTGCAAATGCCGGAGCGTTGGAAAACTGGCGATTGTTTGAAAGCGAAACTGCTATCGGCAGCAAGATTTATTCCGGCGTATTTGACATGCCTGCTGGTGATCTTATCTTCCGTTTCTATACAGAATTGAGTGGTTGGGACGGTGGTGCTTCTGTCGGATTGCAAGTTGATGACAACCCGGTGGTAATTGCTCTCACCGATGGCGCTTACAATGGAACTCTTGTGCAAGGTAAAGGCTCTATCCAAATTTCAGGTTGGGAAGGTGGCAGCTTGAAGATTACTGTCAACCTCAATAATATGAGTGTGATTCTTGAAGCGGGTGGCGTTGACACCAACGGCAAGAAATTTATCTATATCGTTGGACCGGTTTCAGGCTGGACAGAACCGTCTGAAGCCAATGCTGCTCACTATGAAAACTACAAACTCTATGACCTTGAAGACAATGGCGTTTACTCGGCAACATTTGACCTTGCTGCCGATCAAGGCTCATTCCGTTTCTACAAATCATTGAGTGGTTGGGACGGTGGAGGTTCTTATGGATCTCAAGTTGAAGATGCCGCAGTTGATGTTGCTCTTACAGAAGGCGTTTATACCGGTACTGCTGTAGCAGGAAAGGGAAGTTGGAATATTGTCGGTTGGGAAGGCGGCAAGCTCGCTATCTCGGTTGATACTAATTCAGGAGCAGTGACATTCACTCAAAAATAATAGATTAATCAATAACTTGCGGTCGCTTGACCTCTCTTGTGGCTGCAAGTTACTCAAATCAATAGAAACAATATGAAGAAAATTAGCATAATGTTAATGTCGGCTCTTGCTCTTGGTTTCACTGCATGTGAAGACGACGGTACTGATGCTGTACCCCAAAGCAATCCTCAAGAGCCAATTATGGAAGCCTCCGGCGTAGAAGTGGCTGCCGGTGCTGCTGTTGAAGCCGGTGCTGCAAATCTTGGCACAACTACAGAAAATATTGCTGTGCTTAATGTTGTTGCTACAAAAGATCTTCCCGAAGTTGCTTCGTTGGAGTTCGTAATGCAGATTGACGGCGCAGAAGATTTTACATCGCCGCAAGATGTAGCTACAACTGTGGTTGACAATGTAGTAGTTGTTAATCCTGATGATTGGCAGGCTGCTCACCTTGCCGAATTTGGCAAAAACCCTAAAGAACGCGAAACATTTATTCGCTTTGCCGCTTATGCTGTGAATGGAACATCTAAGGTGCGCATTGGTAATGATCTTCTTTACATGGGACAAGGTAAACTCAACGTTACTCCTTTCCCCGCTGCGTTCTTCATCGATGAAGTTTATAACGTAGAGGCAAACGGTGTGGTAGTAGCTACACTCAAAGGCACCGGTGGTGATGTTTACGACAACCCTAATTTCAAGGGCGTTGTTAATATTGCCGAAGATGCTATCGTTGAAGATGAAGAATGGGGCGAATCTTGGTTCTGGCGCATTGTGGCTGCTAACGCTCCCGAAGGCACTGAACACACAGTATATGCTCCCGGTGAAGATTATTTCGATGCTGAAGAAGGGACATTGGAAACAAATGCCAATGGCGTTACTCCCGGCTACGGTAACTTCCCCGCTCCCGGCAAATGGGTGTTCTCATTCAATGCCGAGACTCTTGCATTCACAATTGAAGAAGCTCCTGCAGCAATGTATATGATTGGTAACTTCTGTGGCTGGAGCTGGGACAACGCTGCTGAAATGGTGCCTGTAAACAGCCATGACGGTTTGTTCTGGACTATCCGCTATGTTAAAGCCGGTGAAGGCTTCAAATTCAATACCAACAATGACTGGGACGGTGGCGAATTTGGCTATGGAACAGAGATCGGCGAATGTGTAGCCGGTGCTGTATCAGACGACGGCGGTAACTTGGCAGTTGAAAAAGGCGGTTGGTATATCTTCGTTATCGACAACACAACAGGAACTCCCGTTCTCAATGTTTATGAGCCGAATGTATATGTATTCGGTGCTGCAAACGGCGGTACATGGGGACCAACTGACGAGTGGAAATTCAACGTTGTCGATGATCCCGATGCCGAATGGCCGTTCGTTTCACCGCAAGTGCTTGCAACTGATGGAACAGATTCAAGTTGCTTGCGTCTCTGTGTGGTATTGCCGGGTTGTGATTGGTGGCAATCAGAATTCATCTTCTACGACGGTGAAATCTCTTACCGCGGAACAGGTGGCGACCAAGCACGTGTAGGCAATGCAGCCGGCAAAGTTTACTTGAACTTCGTGACCGGAAAAGCAAAAGTTGAATAATCAATAATTGCAACATATAATGGAGGGCGACTGAATGTTATATTTTAGTCGCCCTCTTGATTTTTCTTGTTATCTTTGCACAATGAAGACTCTGTATATTACCGATATGGACGGCACGTTGCTCGACGGCAGCAGCCGGGTGAGCGACACCTCCGCACGAATCATTTCATCGCTCACTGCCTCAGGTGCGCTGATAACGGTTGCCACCGCCCGCACTCCGGCAACCGTAGTGCCGTTGCTCTCTGATACATGCATGGCGTTGCCGGCGATAGTGATGACCGGTGCCGCAATGTGGGACTGGACGGCTTCCCGCTATGTCAACCCCTGTTTTATCGCAAATGACACCGCCCGTTGCATCGAGGCGGTCAGCTCCCGCCATGGAGTGAACCTGTTTCAGTACACGCTGGGCGATGACGGAGTGCTTGACGTGTACCATTACGGTCGCATGACCGGCAAGGAACAGGCGTTTGTCGATGAGCGTTCCGACTTGCGCTATAAGCGTTTTCATCTCGGGTGTGGCTATCGCGCCGATCGCCGCACGGCACTGTATTTTGCCATGGGTGAACGCGCACGCATATTCGCGCTGACCGATGAATTGCGCCGTGAGGTCGATTGTTCGGTATCGGCCTATGTAGATATATTCGGTGAAGATACCGGCATTATCGAACTGTTTGCCCCGCAGGTCTCAAAAGCGGCTGCCGTGAAGTCGCTCGCCGGCATGATTGGAGCCGATAGGGTAGTGGTGTTTGGTGATAACCTCAACGACCTGCCCATGATGCAGGTTGCCGATGTGTCGGTGGCTGTGGGCAATGCGCTCGACGAGGTGAAAGCTGCCGCAACCCATGTCATTGGCGACAATACCGCCGACTCTGTAGCCCGCTATATCCTCGCCGACTATCATAAGACCTAACTATCCTGTTAATTAACGGGAATCGAATTATTACCGTCTTCTATTCGGCTTTGTGTTAAAAACAGTAATATTGTGAGGATTTTTGCGTTAACTATTATATGGCTAATATTTACGACAAACGACGATACGGCACGGTGCTTTTCCTGATTATTTCGGTCGGGGTTGTGGTATTGTTCCTATGGATTTCCAACAACCTTGTCGATGAACTATCGGAACAGGAACGCGACCGTATGCAGATATGGGCCGATGCAACAAAAGAGCTTGTCAATGTGGGGAATGTGGCTGTCGATGATTCAACGGGGATAGCGACCGGCATTGATGTCGATTTCTTGTTGAGCATTATTGAGCGTAACCGCACAATACCGGTGCTTTGGACCGATGACAACGACAATATTCTCGGTCAGAAAAACTTTGATTTGCCCGAAGCGCAAGACCCAATGATGCCCTATACTGAGGTTAATGAACGTTTCCTTGCCGGAAAACTGTCAGACCTTAAAAATTCGCCGAATATTATACAGATGGATATTTCGCCCGATAACAGGCAGTATCTGTATTATGAAGATTCAAAACTGCTACGTAGCTTGAGTTATTACCCTTATGTGCAGTTGCTTGTGATGTTGGCGTTTATAGCAGTTGTGTATTTTGCCGTGCTGTCGACCAAGAAGGCAGAGCAAAACAAGGTGTGGGTAGGGTTGTCGAAGGAGACTGCACACCAGCTTGGAACTCCGATATCGTCGCTCATGGCTTGGATGGAGTTGCTGGAAAGCCTTGGGGTCGATGCCGAGACAGTGGGTGAGATGAACAAAGACGTGCAACGGCTCAGCACCATAGCATCGCGCTTCTCAAAAATAGGCTCAAAACCGCAAATGGAGCGGGATAATCTCAACGATGCCGTGATGCGTTCATCGGCATATATGTCATCGCGTATTTCGTCACGTATCAAACTGACGGTAGATATACATGACGGGCAATTGCCGGTGATGCTGTCGGCGCCACTGTTTGAATGGGTAATGGAAAACCTCATTAAAAACGCTGTTGACGCAATGGAAGGGTCGGGAGCGATAGATGTAACCACGGGGAGTGACAAGACAAATGCCTATGTCGAAGTTGCCGACACCGGCAAAGGTATCTCTCGAAAGAATTTCAAAACGGTATTCAATCCCGGTTTCACGACCAAGAAACGAGGCTGGGGACTGGGTCTGACGCTTGCAAAGCGCATTATAGAACAGTATCATGCCGGAAAAATCTACGTTAAAACCTCCGAACCCGGCATCGGGACGACATTCCGCATAGATCTGCCTCTCGGCGGTATTGCGGGAAAATAGTAGTGTGTTGTTGTGTCAACTGTGGGATTTGCTGATTATAAAATTAGTGTTTATCTTTGTGTTATATTGGCGTAATATTAATTGCCGGAAAGTATAGATTATGAAGAGTTTTGAAGAGTTAGGCGTAAGGGAGGATCTGCTCCGTGCAATCACCGAGCTTGGTTTTGTTTCCCCGATGCCGGTGCAGGAAAAAGTAATACCGCATTTGTTGAATGAGGATAGCGATGTTGTGGCGTTGGCACAGACCGGCACCGGCAAGACGGCGGCTTTCGGGTTGCCGGTGTTGCAGCGTATCGATACGTCGTTGGTGACTCCGCAGGCGTTGATATTGTCGCCTACGCGTGAGTTGTGTTTGCAGATAGGCAGTGACCTTGCCGACTTTTCAAAGTATATCCCAGACTTGAAGGTGCTGCCGGTGTATGGCGGGTCAAGTATTGAAAGCCAGATAAGGGGATTGCGTCGCGGTGTGCATATTGTGGTAGCTACTCCCGGTCGATTGATCGACTTGATAAACCGTGGAGAGGTGTATCTCAATGCCGTGCGCACGGTGATTCTCGATGAAGCCGATGAAATGCTTAACATGGGATTTCTTGATTCGATAAACGAGATTTTGGGACAAGTGCCTCCTCAGCGCAAGATGTTGATGTTCTCGGCAACCATGCCACAGGAGATAGCCCGCATCGCCAAGAATTACATGCGCAATCATGTCGAGTTTGTGATTGGCACTCGCAACGAGGGTGCCGCTAATGTAAACCATGTGTATTACATGGTCAATGCCAAGGACAAGTATTTGGCGCTGAAACGAGTGGCAGATGATAATCCAAATATATACGGTATCGTGTTTTGTCGCACACGCCGTGATACGCAAGAAATTGCCGACAATCTCATTCAAGATGGCTACAATGCCGATTCGCTTCATGGCGACTTGTCGCAGCAACAGCGAGATATGGTGATGAAGAAGTTCCGCGACAGGGTTCTGTCGATACTTGTGGCTACCGATGTGGCAGCTCGTGGTCTCGACGTGGAAGATCTTACCCATGTCATAAACTATGGATTGCCCGATGATACGGCAGTTTATACCCACCGGTCGGGACGTACGGGACGTGCCGGGAAGACCGGGGTATCGGTCGCTATTATCCACTCGCGCGAGAAGGGTAAGATGCGCGACATAGAGAAGAAGATTGGAAAGAAATTTGAGCGCAAAGAGGTGCCTTCTCCAAAGCATATAATAGAAAAGCAATTATACAATCTGGCTGACCGGTTGGAACGTGTGGAGGTGAACGAGGAGGAAATCGGAAAATATTTCCAAGGAGTGAGCCGCAAACTCGGTTGGCTGAGCGGAGAGGATTTGCTCAAACGAGTGTTGTCGTTGGAGTTTAACCGTTTGCTCGAATATTATAAAGATGCCCCCGAAATCGACTATGTCGAAGATCGCAAGGAGAAGAAAAAGAAAGATAAAGAAATTGATAACAAGCCGCGTACAAACAAGGAGAAAGATCGTCGCACAGCCGAGAAAGGCATGGCGAGGATATATATAAACGTAGGCAAAGCCGACGGCTTTTATGCCGGCAACCTCATAGACATGTTGAATCATAATGTCTCAGGCAGTCGTGTTGAGGTAGGACGCATCGATTTGTTGCCGAGTTATTCGCTCTTTGACGTGAAAAAAAGCGATGCTTCCCGAGTGGTTGGTTCGCTGAAAGGTGCCGATTTTATGGGCAAGCGCATTTACTCGGAGGTGGCGGAGGAGAACAAGGACTATGCCCGCGCAGCAGCCCGCCGCAACCGAGAAGCTGTATCGGCCGATGATAATTTTGAACAATACAAGCGAAAAGGGAAAGGCGGCAGAAAGTCAAGCCGCAGAAGACGTTGATATCCGATTTGCTTTAAAAGTGTCTTAACAAATACATTGCAGATATGAAAAGAATCATCTTTCTATTAGTGATATTGACCGGAGCAATCACGGCCGGAGCAATCACGGCTACCGAAGCATTTACTTCGGCCCCGGCATCGATATTCCCCCTGTTGGATAAAAGTACACGCCTTGATATGGTAGATTATTACAACAGCGGCTCGTCGACACCATCAAAAAACAAATTGTCGGGCAAGGCGCGGGTATATGCAATCTCAAGTCGTGACTTGAGATTCACTGCGAGTAACGCATCGACATGCCAGGTGGCGGTGCTTGATTATGGCGACAGCGAAATAATAGCGTTGATAGAAACGGTGGCGACTCCGGCTCCTGATAGCAATATATCATTTTATACAAGCGACTGGCAAAAACTCGATAAAAAATGTTTTGAGACTCCGCAGTTGAAGCAGTGGCTCACCGATGCAGGTCAAGACAATGTGGATTTGGTGGAGATGCTGATGCCGTTTATGCTTGTGGGTTATGAGTATGATGCAGAGTCAAAATTGTTGACTCTCACCAATAATGTGAAAGAATTTCTGTCGGAAGACATATATGAGCAAATCGCTCCGTATCTGCGAGACAAACTTGTGTATCGTTGGACAGGAAAACGCATGGAACTTGTAAAGTGAAATTCTGATGGACGCATTGACCTTATTGGGCTTGAACAAGCGTCTGGCTTCGCTCATTGTGACACCGGCGACCCAAAATGTGTGGGTCACGGCCGAGCTGAGTGATGTGGCTGTGAGGGGCGGTCATTGTTATATGGAGTTGTTGCAGAAAGATCCCGACAAGGGAACGACAATAGCGCGTGCCCGTGCCATTATCTGGGCCAATATCTATCCTCGTATTGATGCTCTTTTTCACGCTGCTACCGGTCAGCGTTTTGCGACAGGTATAAAAGTCATGGTTCAGGCATCGGCAACGATGCACCCTGTGTATGGTATTTCGCTTGTGATAACGGCTGTGAACCCCGAATATACAATGGGCGACTTGATGCGTCGTCGTCGTGAAATACTTGCACGGCTGCAGAAAGAGGGAATACTTGAAATGAACCGTTCGCTTGATTGGCCGTTGCCGGTACAACGCATTGCCGTGATTTCGGCTCGCGGGGCTGCCGGATATGGCGATTTTATCAACCAACTTTATGGCAACAGGGCGCATCTGAAATTTGATGTAAGATTGTTCCCTGCGGTAATGCAGGGTGAACGCGCTCCAATGACGATTATTGCCGCATTGGAACAGATTGTCGCCGATGCCGATAGCTGGGATTGCGTGGTTATAATACGTGGAGGAGGGGCGACCTCCGATCTTGTGGCGTTTGAGGATTATGACCTTGCCGCAAACATTGCCCAGTTCCCGTTGCCGGTGATTATCGGTATCGGTCACGAACGGGATATAACCGTACTCGACTATGTGGCAAATATGAGGGTTAAGACCCCTACGGCGGCTGCCGAGTGGCTGATTTCGCGCGGGCAATCGTTGCTCGATGCATTGCGACGCATAGGCGTGGATATGCACCATGCCGCAAATGAGCGTATTGCCGGATTCCGCTCTCAACTATCGTATCTTGAAGGGCTTTTGCCGGCATCGGTTACGGGTGTAGTGCAACGGCATGAATCGGCGTTGCAACGCGATATGCTTGCGTTGGCATCGACCGGAGCTCGCCGTATTGCGCCCGAGTTGACGCATCTCGATCATCTGGCAGATGCGTTGTCGACAGCGAGCGACATTGCAGTAGAACGCAAAATGTCGCGTCTTGATGCTTTGTCAAATTTGCTTGATGCTTTGTCTCCGCAAGCCACCCTGCGTCGCGGTTACTCGATAACCCGGGTGAATGGACGGGCTGTGACCTCGGTTTCGCAAGTCGCTCCCGGCTCTGTGGTTGAAACCACATTATCTGACGGAATAATAAAATCAACAATAAAATAGAAGAAATATATTATGTCAAATCAACCTGAATTTACTCCTGTATCGGAGTTGTCATACACCAAGGCTGTTACCGAACTGGAAGCGATTTTGCGCATGATGCAGAGTGAAGAATGTGATATAGACAAACTTGCCGCCTATACCCGTCGTGCGACAGAGTTGTTGCGTGAGTGCCGTTCACGACTTACTGCAACCGATGAGGAGCTGCGCACTATTCTTGCCGATCTTGAAAAACAGCAATGATTATGAGTGACAACAGTTATCCTTTAGCAGAAGCGGTGAAGCGCATCAACCGATTGCGTGGCGCAATGATTGTATACAGCTTTGTGCCTATTGTGTATATATCGGTGTGCTTCTTGATGTATTACCTATTTGGACCGTGGACTGAGTATGTCATGTCGGGTCTGTGCATATTATTGTCCGCTTTTTCGGCGTTTCTGGTCATCGGTAAAAAACTTGAGCTTGGATTTGTGGCTCAATGCGGATTGTGGCTGACAATTGTAGCCTTGCTTATGAACGCCTATGTGTGGTATCTTAATGAGAATCCCGGAATATGGCAGTTGGCAATGGTGTTTTATATGCTTGGGCAAGTGGCGTTTTCGGCAGGCGCATGTGTAAGCATGGCGTTGAAGGTGGTTAATATAGCATTTTATGTTATAGTGACGTTGTGTTCATTGATGACAGCATGGCATCCTCAGGAAATGATTGCTATAATGTCAATATCGATAGTGGCATATCCGATGGTTATAAGCTATATGTCGGTAAAATGGGCTACAAAAGAATTCTTTAAATTAAGCCGGGAATGAAAAGATTTTTGTTGTCGATTGTGATTTCGGCATTTGTTGCGGTATCGTTTGCGACAGATTTCAAAGGGTATTGGAAAGGCGAAGTTATGTCGTTGCCTATCGTGTTTCATGTGTTTGAAAAGGAGGGGGGCTTGGCAGCTACGCTTGATTCTCCGGCGCAAGGTGCAAAAGATATACCGTGCGAGTCGATTGTCGTGTCGGGCGACAGCGTCAAGATAAATATGCCGTTGCTCAATGCTTCTTTTTCGGGTGTGATTGAGAGTGACGGCGGCAGTATAAGAGGCATTTTTACGCAAGGGATAAATGTGCCATTGGTGCTGACAAGGGCAACTGCAGAAGCAAGCGTGCTGTATAGACCGCAAGAGCCAAAACCGCCGTTTGTATATAACCGTCGCGAAGTTGAATTTACCCACGATGGCATAACCCTTGCCGGAATGCTCACCACACCTATGTGGGGCAAGAATTTTCCGGCAGTAGTGCTTATCTCGGGCAGCGGGGCGCAAAACCGAGATGAAGAGATAATGGGACACAAACCATTTGCGGTGATAGCCGATTATCTTACACGGTCGGGAATCGCTGTATTGCGATATGATGACCGCGGGGTGGGTGGCTCTACCCCGGGAACTGCCGATGATACAACGTTTGATTTTGCCCAAGATGTGTGTGCTGCGGTTGATTTCTTGAAAACGTGTGCCGAAATAGACTCCTCCCGCATCGGTTTGCTCGGACATAGTGAGGGCGGAACCATTGCATTCATCGTTGCTTCACAACGCCCCGGGGATGTGTCGTTTGTTGTATCGCTTGCCGGTATGTTGGTGAAAGGTAAGGAGCTGATGAAAAGCCAGAATCGAATGTTTGCAGAACTTGCCGGACAGCCGCTGACCGCTGAAATGGAAGAAACTGTATCGGCGATTTTTGAGGCGATAGACACGATTGACGATGTCGATGCGTTGCAAGACCGCCTGCGCAGTTTGATGGCGGGGCTTCATGAGCCCGATGAGGTGGAAGCATCGGTTAAGCAAATGACTTCGCCGTGGTATATGTCGTTTGTACGCCTTGATCCGGCGCGATATATATCAACCGTGAAGTGTCCTGTATTAGCGTTGAACGGTGAATGGGACGTGCAGGTCGAAGCCGATATGAATCTGCGTTCGGTGAAATCATTGCTTCCCGGTTGCGAGACCAAAAGCTATGCACAAATGAATCATTTGTTTCAAGAATTGCAATCAAAGAGTCAAAGTTTCAGTTATGGCAGTATTTCGCAAACAATATCGCCAACGGTGTTGAATGATGTGGCTTCATGGATAGTTAAAACCGTAAAACGTTGATAAAAAGCTTAAAAAGGAGGCTTCTGATGGTTGATTTACACATAAAAAAAGAAATAATTTGCCTAAAAGTTGATAATCTTGAAGATTATGCCTAACTT
>CAZBUT010000012.1:0-703 GCA_964495165.1 uncultured Muribaculaceae bacterium
CCGGGCACGGAGGAAAAGACTTCGGCGCATTGGGCGTGACAGCAAGAGAGAAAGACATCAATCTCTCAGTAGCCAAACTTCTCGGCGATATGATAAACAAAAATATCGACGGAGTGAAAGTTGTTTACACCCGCAACAGCGACACATTCCTGTCCCTGCAAAAGCGCGCGCAAATAGCAAACGATGCCCATGGCGACATGTTTATATCTATACACACCAATTCAATTGCAAAAAAAGCAAAAAACCGCAAAACCATAGCCGGATCATCGGTTTACACATTGGGGCTTCACCGTACCGACGAAAACCTTGAAGTAGCAAAGCGCGAAAACTCGGTAATTGAACTTGAAGAAGATTACACCACATCATACAGCGGCTTTGACCCCAACTCATCTGAATCGTACATCATATTTGAGCTTAGCCAAAACAAGCACATGGATCAAAGCATCGAATTTGCCGATGCAATACAGAAAGAGTTTATAGAGACTGCAGGGCGAAAAGATCGCGGAGTGAGACAAGCCGGATTTCTTGTTCTCGCAGCAACAAGTATGCCGGGAGTACTTGTTGAGCTTGATTTTATCTGCAACCCAACACAAGAGAAGTTTCTCGCCTCTAAAAGCGGACAAAAAAAACTGGCCACAGCAATATACAACGCATTTAAAGAATATAGCAGCCGGTATAGGAACACTACCGACAAATCTGGCGA
>CAZBUT010000012.1:713-12133 GCA_964495165.1 uncultured Muribaculaceae bacterium
ACACAAAGCAAGATGCAAACAAGGCAAAAGAAACAACCTACAAAATACAATTCCTAACATCAAACAAGAAGATAGGAAGCAAAAAAGCCTTTAAAGGATTGACGCCAATCGACTATTATAAAGAAGATGACATGTACAAATACACCTACGGGCGCACATCTTCACTCGAAGAGGCAAAGACAATACTTCAGGAAGTAAAAAAGAAATTTCCGGAGGCATTTATAATCAAAATCGCAAACGGCAAACGAATTAAATAACAGCAGAAAAATTATAACGAAAAATAACTGATATGAAAAAGAAATTTTCAAAAGAAGTGGTCATCGGAGCCACAGTAGTATTAGCAATGCTCATTCTATTTTTTGGAATCGAGTATCTAAAAGGCATAAATGTATTCAAAGCTGCCAATTATTATTACGTATCTTACACAAATGTGACCGGACTTACGGTGTCATCACCTGTAAATGTCAACGGATTTAAAGTAGGTCTTGTGAGAGACATTAAATATGAATATGACAACCCCGGACACGTACTTGTTGAATTGAGCCTCGACAAACAACTCAAGGTTCCCCATGGGACAGAAGCATTGTTGGTTTCAGACATTCTCGGAACGGCATCTATACAACTCAACATGAACGATACCACAGCATATCACAATATAGGAGACAAATTAATAGGCAAAACACCGGCAGGGCTCATGGACAATGTCTCAAACACGCTTATGCCAATTATGCCGAAAATCGATTCGCTTCTAACTGCAGTAAACACATTGGTCGGCGACCCCGCGCTGCTTAATTCGGTGCGCAGACTTGACAACATCACAGCCAATCTCGAAGCCAGCAGCGCCCAACTCTCAAAAATGATGAGCGGAATGTCGCCAACGATTGAAAATGTAAAAACAATCTCCGACAATCTCAATAGCATCACCGGAGACCTTAACAGCGTAACAGCAGAATTAAAAAACCTGCCTATAGACTCTACCATGAATAATGTATATGTCACGACCGAAAATGTCAAGCAACTCACCAATAAACTCAATAGTGATAATTCATCATTAGGATTACTGCTTAACGATGACAAACTATACAATAACCTTAGTGGAGCAGCCGGCAGCCTTGATTCTTTGTTTATCGATATAAAGAAAAACCCAAAAAGATACATCAATATAAAACTACTTTAAGTACAACCAAGCACTATTTAGATCGATTCTAAATAACAACAATAGGGCTGAAAAATCTACGTAACACCCGAAACATAGATTAATCAGCCCTTTTACATAATCACAGAAGAAAACGAAGTGACATCTATTGGAAATAATATAAACATACAAAGAGCTGATTAGCACACTATTAAACATATAAATATATAATAAACATTTAACAAAAACGTAAGATCATCACAAAACACTGAGTATCAGTATAGTTGTAAAGTTATTATAAATTCCAAATATTTTTGCAATTGTTTTTATTTGAAATTTGCTTTAATTTTGTCTTGAAAAGTTTTGCCTAATAATAACACAATCAATGGAATTAACCCACATACAATTATGGGAAAATTGTTTGAAGATATTTAAAGACAATCTCCCAAACGAACAATACGATGCATGGTTTAAGCCCGTTACTTCATTAAGTTTCAAAAATGACAGCTTAACAGTGTCGGTACCATCTCCTTTCTTCGTCGAACAGCTTGAAGAACGTTATATCAGACTAATGGGAGCCACTTTACGCAAAGTATATGGTGACAATGTAAAGCTGTACTACCACTTCAACCAGATCGGTAATGAAGCAACAACCGGCGTCACAATGGGAAGTTCCAACCAAAGCGCAGCAGTAGCCCCACGCCAAAACGCCTCTGCAAACCCATTTCAAATTGAAAAAGCAGAAGACATTGATTCTCAACTAAATCCAAGGTATACCTTCGAGAATTACTGCGGAAGCATGAGCAACAAAATAGCCAGATCGATAGGCGAAGCTATTGCGATGAACCCCAAATGCAAAACATTTAATCCGTTATTTATATATGGTCCGACTGGTGTAGGCAAAACTCATCTTATCCAAGCAATCGGAATACGTATAAAAGAAACAAATCCGCAAAGCAGAGTCTTATATGTTACTGCACGGCTTTTTGAAAGCCAATACACAGCGGCTGTATGCAGAAAAAAAGTTAATGAGTTCATAAACTTCTATCAAAGCATCGATGTACTCATCATTGATGACATACAAGATTTGATCGGTAAGCCTCAAACGCAGAATACATTCTTCCATATCTTCAACCACCTGCATCAAAACCAGAAACAGCTCATACTCACAAGTGATTGCTGTCCGGCTCAGATGGAGGGAATGGAAGCCCGACTATTGTCTCGTTTCAAATGGGGAATGACCGCTGAACTGAGTCGGCCCGACTACGAATTAAGAAAAGATGTATTAACCCAAAAAGCAGAACAAGACGGATTGGCCATTCCCGCTGAGGTTCTTGAATACATTGCATCAAACGTCACCGATAGTATCCGCGAGCTTGAAGGCATAGTTGTTTCACTTATGGCCCATGCCACAGTGCTGAATCAAGAAGTGACACTCGACCTTGCACGCACTGTCCTTGCCAACGCGGTAAAAATATCGCGCAAGCAAATCAACTTCGAAATGATAACCCAAGAAGTATGTGCCTACTACAAAATAGAGCCTGACCAGCTTTTCACCAAATCACGCAAACGCGAAATATCTGATGCACGACAAATGGTGATGTATATGGCTAAAAAACACGCCAAGATGTTGCTGACAGCAATAGGCACACGGCTATCGCGCACACATGCAACGGTTCTATACGCATGTAAAAATATAGAAGAGAGGCTCCCATTGGAAAAACAACTGCAAGAAGACATTTCCGCCATCGAATCGGCACTTCTCTCCTAATAAAGAAATAGAATCCACAAAAAGGCTACTTTAAAAGAAGTAGCCTTTTTCCGTAATAAAGTCTTTGTAGATTCGGGAAAAATATTCGCAAGAATCTCGTGTGTACCGTACATCGGTAAAGACTTGTGCCAACGTTTCTTTACCATTTTCAGCAACAAAACGTTTACTATCTTCCCTGTCTTCTTTTTCAGCATATAGTGATTTAATCTTCTTTTCATCATAATCACCATATGACTCATAATGCACAATTCCTTCAACCGGAAGTCGATCACTCATTTGCGACTCACCATCGGGATAACCCACCGTCAATGTTGTCACAGGCACTACCCTATCAGGCAGACCAAGCGTTTTGGCAATCTGCGGGGCATTGTAGGTTGTAGTTCCAAGATAACAACAGCCCAATCCTCTCATTTCCGCAATAGTGCAAAACTGCTGCGCAAACAACGCTGCATCAAGAAATGCCGTAATAAACGACTGAAAATTATTATACCCCGGCGTCGCATCACTCGCCTTGCACCATTGTTCAAAACGATTATAGTCGGCACAAAAAGTCAACACCACACTACAACCGGTAACTGCAGGCTGATTGAAATGAGCAGGAGCAAGAGCCCGCTTACCCTCTGCCGAGCGAGTAATTACGACACTATATAATTGCATGTTTCCTGTTGTTGGCGCATGACTTGCCAATTCAATCATTTCTTGCAACAATTCATCACTCACTTCTTGGGCAGTATATTTTCTTATAGTTCGGCGATTAGCAAAATATATTTTTTCCATATCCAATTTATTTTATTTATTGCCAAAAGTACTTAATTTCCCGCTTAGCACAAAATAATCTCGACTGATAATTGCACCGATTTTCATTTTGGAAAACTTTTGCAACTCACCAAAAGCGCTATATTCCTAATTTTCAGCTATTTAAAAATCATTTTTGGAAAACTTATCAACATTTCAAATTTTGTCACATGAAAATTTTGTCACATGAAATATTTTCACAAAATTTGCATCGCAAAACATTCATTGCATTTTAGGCATAAAACTTTTTTACTTTAATCAATATTTCTGATCTAATTATTTCATATCGTGGAAAAGAAAATATACTCCTACGATGAAGCTTTCAATGCTTCATTGAAATACTTCAACGGCGATGAACTCGCAGCACGTGTATGGGTAAGCAAATATGCGCTTAAAGATTCATTTGGAAACATCTTTGAGAAAACACCCGATGACATGCACCACCGCATTGCTTCTGAGATCGCCAGAATTGAGTCAAAATACCCGACACCCATGACAGAAAACGAAGTATTTGGACTTCTTCAGCATTTCAACTACATTGTGCCACAAGGCAGCCCAATGTCAGGCATCGGAAACGAATATCAAGTCGGTTCACTCTCGAATTGCTTTGTCATAGGTCTTGACGGTCACCCAGATTCCTACGGCGGTGTAATCAAAATCGACGAAGAGCAAGTACAATTGATGAAACGCCGTGGCGGCGTAGGACACGATCTATCACATATACGTCCCAAAGGAACTCCCGTTAAAAACTCGGCGTTGACATCTACAGGACTTGTTCCTTTCATGGAAAGATATTCCAACTCTACTCGAGAAGTAGCGCAAGACGGACGCCGTGGAGCGCTAATGCTATCTGTCAGCATCAAGCACCCCGATTCAGAAGCATTCATTGATGCTAAAATGACTGAGGGGAAAGTCACCGGAGCCAATGTATCGGTGCGCATCGATGATGCATTCATGGAAGCAGCCATAGAAGGCAAACCATATTTTCAACAATATCCCGTTGACTCAACCACGCCAACCATAACCAAAGAAGTCAACGCATCTGAAATATGGGCTAAGATTATACACAACGCATGGAAATCGGCCGAGCCGGGTGTATTATTCTGGGACACAATCACACGTGAATCTGTCCCCGATTGTTATGCCGACCTTGGATTCCGTACAATTTCAACCAACCCGTGTGGCGAAATTCCCTTATGCCCATACGACAGCTGTCGCTTGCTCGCTATAAACCTGTACTCATACGTAAAGAATCCTTTCTCATCTGAGGCTTCTTTTGATTTTGACCTTTTCAAAAACCATGTTGCTAAAGCACAGCGCATCATGGACGACATCATCGATCTTGAAATGGAAAAGATTGATAAGATTCTTGAAAAGATAGAGACCGACCCCGAAACCGATGAAGTAAAAAACACCGAACATCACTTGTGGCAAAAAATCAAAACCAAGACACTAAAAGGGCGTCGTACCGGAGTCGGAACAACAGCCGAAGGGGACATGCTTGCAGCACTTGGTTTCAGATATGGCACTGTTGAAGCAACAGATTTCTCAGAACTTGTTCACAAAACATTGGCAGTTGCCGCCTATGGTTCATCTGTCGAACTTGCAAAAGAACGTGGCGCATTTGAAATATTCGATGCTGAGCGAGAAAAGAACAATCCGTTTATAAATCGTCTGCGTGAAGCATCACCAGAGTTATATGAAAAGATGGTTAAATACGGACGCCGCAACATTGCATGTCTTACCATAGCACCGACTGGCACAACAAGCCTCATGACACAAACCACGTCAGGCATAGAACCTGTGTTCCTCCCGGTATATAAACGTCGTCGCAAAGTTAACCCAAATGACGCAGACGTGCGTATTGACTTTGTTGACGAATCGGGAGACGCTTTTGAGGAGTATGTCGTTTACCACCCAAAATTCCTCACGTGGATGAAGCTCAACAACATCGAACGTAAAGACAATTATACTCAAGAGGAAATTGATGAGCTTGTTTCAAAATCACCATATAACAAAGCAACATCAAACGATGTCGATTGGCTTGAAAAAGTAAAGATGCAAGGACGTGTTCAAAAATGGGTCGATCACTCTATTTCCGTCACAATTAATTTGCCGGCTGATGTAAGTGAAGAACTTGTAAACCAGCTCTATGTCGAAGCATGGAAATCAGGGTGTAAAGGATGTACGGTTTACCGCGACGGCTCGCGCGCAGGTGTACTTGTCGCCATCGAAAAGAAGCAACCCGAACCGGAGCAAGTCAAACCCCACGTAGCCAAACGTCCAATCGAACTTGAAGCTGATGTTGTTCGATTCCAAAACAATAAAGAAAAATGGATTGCATTTGTCGGTCTTATCGATGGCGAACCATATGAAATCTTCACCGGTCTTGCCGACGACGAAGATGGAATCTTCTGCCCCAAGTCGGTAACAAGAGGAAAAATCATCAAAGCAATCGATGAAAACGGCAACAAACGTTATGACTTCCAATTCATAAACAAACGCGGTTACAAAACAACCATCGAAGGACTTTCCGACAAATTCAATCCCGAATATTGGAATTATGCTAAACTCATCTCGGGTGTGCTTCGCTACGGAATGCCCATCGACCAAGTGCTAAAACTCATAGGAAGTCTCGAATTGGATAGCCAATCTATCAACACATGGAAAATGGGTGTTGAACGTGCTTTGAAGAAGTACATGCCCAACGGGACAAAACTAAATGGACAAACATGCCCCAACTGCGGACAGGAAACGCTTATTTACCAAGAAGGCTGCCTGATATGTACTGCGTGTGGCACTTCCAAATGTGGCTAATCAAGCTATATAACATTGCTTAAAAACACAAAAAGGCCGAACTTGAATTTTATTTTTAAGATTTGGCCTTTTGTATTCAAATAATGTGTAATTTTATATCCGATTTCTAAAGATAACGAGAAAATATATAAAATCACAGACAAACATAATAACCTTATGAAAATTACTTTTAATATCAATTACCGTACAAATTGGGGTGAAGAGGTCTGCCTATATGGCTCAATACCCGCTCTTGGCAACGGTAATGAAGCCAATGCGCTGAAAATGATTCTCGACGGCACAGAAAACTGGCAGGCAGTTATTGAAGTTCCCGACACGACTCCCGATTTTACCTACAGCTATATCATAAAGCATGAAAATGGCACTGTGAGAAAAGAATGGGGAATCGCCCACGCTTTCCGCCGTGGACGTAGCGCAAAGACTTATGAGATTTTTGACCAATGGCAAGACCAACCAATCGACCGACAATACTATTCGTCGGCATTTACCGATTGTATCTGCCACCGTGAAAAACGCGAAAAAGCACAGACAGTGAAAAACGGTATCATCAACATCAGAGTTTCAGCTCCCATGATAAAAAGCGATGAAATTCTCGCTATAAGCGGAGGGTGTGAACAGCTTGGCAATTGGAACACTGATAATGCCATTATCATGAATGATGCCAACTATCCGGAATGGAACGTCAATCTTGAAATGAAAACGCTCAAAACTCCGGTAGAATACAAGTTTTTAATTCTAAAAAAAGACACTCACGAAATTGTAGCTTGGGAAGCCGGCAACAACCGTTATTTCAATTATACGCCGGCTCAGAAAAACGAGGTAATGGTAGTAGCCGGATTGCGATTTAACAACCCGCTCGCACCATGGAGAGGTGCAGGTGTTGCAATACCGGTATTCTCTGTACGATCAGAAAACGACTTTGGAGTTGGCGATTTCTACGACCTCAAATTGGTTATCGATTGGGCAGAATCGACAGGGCAGAAATTCCTTCAGATACTACCTATCAATGACACTACAATGACTCACACATGGACCGACTCATATCCCTATAACGCCAACTCTACATTTGCATTACACCCGATGTTTTTACGTTTGTCGGCACTTGGGACATTAGACAACCCGGAAAGACAAGCCTATTTTGACAATCTCGGGCATGAACTAAATCAACTTGCAGAGATCGATTATGAACGCGTAAATCAAGGAAAGATTCAGTTCACTCACGAAATATTCGTTCAAGAAGGTGCTAAAACAGTAGCCTCTGACGAGTTCAAGACATTTGTCGAGACAAACGCATCATGGCTTACCCCATACGCCGCATTCTGTGTATTGCGTGACAAATTTGGCACACCCGAATTTGAACGTTGGGAAGAATTTGCTGTTTATGACGAAAAACGTGTAGCAAAATTCGTTGCCAACAACCAAGACGCAATAAACTATGTATATTACATACAATACCACCTCGACAAACAAATGCGAGAAGTTCGCGACTACGCTCACAGCAAAGGTGTTGCAATAAAAGGCGATATTCCTATCGGGATTTCCCGCACGAGTGTTGATGCGTGGATTTCGCCACGGTTGTTCAATATGGACTGCCAAGCAGGTGCACCACCAGATGACTTCTCTGTTCTGGGGCAAAATTGGGGATTTCCAACCTACAATTGGGAAGAGATGAACAAAGATGGATTTGCATGGTGGAAAGCCCGTTTCCGTAAAATGTCGGAATACTTTGATGCCTACCGTATAGATCACGTTCTTGGGTTCTTCCGCATCTGGCAAATTCCCATGGACGCTGTTCATGGTCTGCTCGGAGTGTTTAATCCGGCTCTCCCCTACACCCCCGACGAATTAAAATACAGCTACGATTTTTGGATTGATGTGGATTTACAGACCACGCCATATATCATGGACTACTTCCTTGGGGATTTCTTTGGCGAATATACCGATGAAGCCCGTGCCACATTCCTTAACAGCATAGGTTATGGTCGATATAAACTCAAAGAAGAATTCTCAACGCAACGCAAAGTGGTAAATTATTTTGCAGGACTTGAGAAAAATGACAAAAATCAACGACTTTGCAATGCATTGCTTGGTTTAATCGACGATGTACTATTTGTTGAAGACCCATACGAAAAAGGCAAGTACCACCCACGTATTTCAGCACAATTCACATATATATACCGGTCGCTTAACGATTACGAAAAATGGTGTTATGACCGCCTTTACAATGACTTCTATTATCACCGTCACAACGACTTTTGGTTTGGTAAAGCCATGTGGAAGCTACCTCCCCTCATTGAAGCGACCGACATGCTTGTATGTGCCGAAGACCTCGGCATGATACCTGATTGTGTTCCGGCTGTTATGAACGCACTCAAAATCAGTTCACTTGAAATACAACGTATGCCCAAAGATCCCAAAGCAGAATTTGGAGACACATATACATACCCCTACTTGTCGGTTTGTACAACATCTACTCACGACATGGGGGGAATACGTCAATGGTGGGAAGAAGACCGAGAAGAAACTCAACATTTCTTCAACAACATTTTGCATGAAGGCGGTGCAGCTCCATATTATGCCGAGCCATGGATATGCGACAAAATCATAACACTCCACCTCAACTCGCCGGCTATGCTCGCTATACTTCCTCTTCAGGATCTTCTGTCAATCGACGGAACAATACGCCGGGAAAATCCACTGGAGGAACAAATTAATGTTCCGGCAAATCCCCGTCATTATTGGCGCTATCGTATGCATCTAACAATGGAGTCTCTCATGGCAAACGATAATTACAATACGTATCTGCAAGAGAAAATTCAAAACAGCGGAAGATAACCTATCCCGCTACAACCTAAAACCGTCAATAGCAACCCTATTGGCGGTTTTTCTTTTATTAACCGACATTCAGACCAAGAAACCCGATTTTTAGCAATATATATCTTGTTGAATATAATTATAATAGCTAAATTTGCACCCATAAATAATTACATTATGAAAAAAATATTCACATTTGCTATTTTGCTTCTTTCAGGAGCAACGTTGCTTTATGCGCAAAACAAAATTGACATCAACGGGCAAAGACAACTGCTTGAGTATAAGACACAACAGTATCTTAATGCCACAGACAATCAAGCCCTAATCAAAACAAAAGCAATTGACGGACAAACTCCAACTTTGGTTCTCATCGATCTTAATGACGATGCTTCAATTCAAGAATTAGAAGAAAAAGGAGCTGTTATTGTAAGTCAACGAGGAGACCTCGTTATGGTACAAATGCCTATTGCCTCAATCGAGGAATTTGCAAAACTACAATCAGTAAAAAGCATGAGTTTTGGAGGCGAACTAACAACCAAACTCGATTCAGCCCGCATTGTAACCCAATTTGATCAAGCCCATTCTGGAACCGGCTTGCCTCAAGCATATAATGGCACAGGCGTTGTTGTCGGGCTTATGGATACCGGGCTTGACCCCAATCACTATGCCTTTAAACACCCAGACACAAAGGTTTCACGTGTACAACGTTTATGGCAATTCAATTCATTAGGTCTTTCAAAGACATGTGATACTGCAACAGCTATTTCATCATTCACTTCCGATGACCGCACAAGCACTCATGGCACACACGTGCTCGGTATTATGGCCGGAGCGCCATTAGGTTCATCTATTTATTATGGACTCGCCACACATGCCGACATTGCAATTTCGGCAGGTACGTTAACCAATAATAATGTACTTACCGGAGCAGAGAAAATAATTGAATATGCCAAGAGTGTTGAAAAGCCTGCAGTTGTTAACCTATCTGTTGGAGGCAACTCAGGTGCTCATGATGGCACAAGTGCCACTAACCGCTACCTTGCTGAGTTGGGGAAAGATGCCATTATATGTATCTCAGCTGGAAATGAAGGTATGTTACCTATCGCATTGCGCAAATCGTTTACAAGCAATGACAACAACATAAAATCATTCATCACATCAGTGAGCAACGGGACTTATAGCGGAGGCACCTCTTTTTGGAGCAACGATGACACGCCATTTACTTTCACTGCTTTTATATATGATTTAACCACAAATGAAATAAAATACTCTTTGCCGGAAATCAGTTCATCAACTTCCGGTCAATATACTTCAGGCGTTGGAAGCATAAAATATGGTTCAAGCGTAGATCATAGCTCAGAATTTGACAAAGCATTTTCAGGATATGTGCGTGCTGCATCAAACGTATCTACCGACAATAACCGCTACTATGTAGATTTAGTATATGAACTCACAACAGTGTCTTCCAACACCGGAAATCTTGTTTTAGGATTCCAAATTACAGGTAGCGATGGGAAAAGTGTGTATGGCTATTGCGACGGGTACACTACCCAATTTACCTCCAACGATGTTGAAGGCTTTGACGCCGGCACAACAAACGGAACAATCAATGATCTCGTATGCGGTGATAATGTTTTTGCTATTGGAGCATACTCTACTCGCAATTCAGTCATGGTCAATGGAGGCGAATCATATATCCCCGAACTTGACCTATATCCAAAACCGGCAGGGGATATTCTCAAATTTTCAAGCTATGGTACATTGTCCGACGGTCGCAACCTGCCACACGTGTGTGCACCCGGACTGTTAACATCAACATTCAGCACCCCATATATGCAATATACAGGAGCAGGTTATACTACCAGATACCAATCATTTAATAAAGCATATTACTGGGGACCAATGGCGGGAACATCACAGGCAAGTCCGTTTGCTGCAGGTACAATCGCACTTTGGTTGCAAGCAAAACCCGACATGACCTTTGAGGAAGTTCTTGATGTGATTGAAGCTACGTCTCTTAAAGACGCCTATGTAACAAATTCAGCGACTCCTGTACAATGGGGTGCAGGAAAAATCGACCCAATTGCC
>CAZBUT010000013.1:0-11978 GCA_964495165.1 uncultured Muribaculaceae bacterium
ATCCGACGGATAAACTTACAGCCGAACTTAAAGAATTGGGTATCATCTCATGAAACGAAATACTGACATAGATAGCATCTTGCGCCCTCTTGACTCTAACCCTTTTCAAGCATATTTGTCAAATGTGGTGCAAGTTGCTGATGTGTTGGAATGGATCCTTGAACAAGTCGGCAAATCGGAGATTTGGCAAACGTCGTTTTCTATCTCCGAGGAATTTATTCGCCGATTGTACTTTATTGAAAAATCGGGAAATGTTAGCCGGTTTAACTTGGTATTGGACCATAAAGCCACAACCAAAACATTCAAATTGTGGTCGTTTATAACTCAAGTTATTCAATACACATACCTCGCTGACAATCACAGCAAAATTTTATTGGTAAAATCAGAAGCCGGTGATACGGTTTCGGTTGTTACCTCACAAAACCTGACACGAGGAAATCGTGCTGAATCGGCGTTCGTTTCTACCGACTATGAAATATTTACCACTTTGCACAAGCAAGTAACAGATTTAATAACATATCATTCAGTCCCTCTACATGACTTATTCCACTCTACAACTTGAACAGATCGAAAAAATGGCAGCTCTGTATATGACAATTACAGATATTGCCACAATTCTCAATGTTTCTTCAGAACAACTGCGTTGGGATATCTCACAAAAAGAGTCTGATGTTTCCAAAGCTTACCACAAAGGGAAAGCATCACTGAAGCTTGCTTTGAGAACGCAAGAAACAATGCTTGCAAAGGTTGGCTCACCTCTTGCTCTTGAAAATTGCCGTAAGAATTTGTTAGATATGGAGGACGACGAATAACTATGCCACTGCCTGCCACTATAAATGTTTGTCAAACAGATTTGTTTACTGCCGAAAATGAATTGCGTGCGAAATACGATGAAATAACGGTTCAACGTGTTTTGCGTATTCGTGATTTATACAGCTATGTCATAGCTAATCCTGATACGAAAGACAGGCAATTTGTGGAAAGAGCTGTTTCAATGTTTAAGGTGTCTCAAAGCTGTGCTTACAATGACCTTGCTATTATTAAAGCTCTTTTGCCTATGCTGTCAAAGGCAAGTCGAGATTTCCATCGTTGGCGAGCAAATGAAATGTTGCTTGAGACGTATAGAATGGCAAAGGCTCGCAAGGATACAAAGACGATGGAACGTGCAGCATCGAGCTATGCGAAGTATAATCGTGTGGATCTTGAAGATGAACAGCTTATTCCATACGATGAAATCGTGGTGCAACCTTTTACTGCGACTGATGACCCTACACCATTGGGGATTAAACCAATCCCAAATATTCAGGAACGTATCAAGAAAATGCTTGACAAGTATATTGCAGAATCGATTGACATTCAAGATGTGGAATTTGAAGAATGTGATTTGGAAGAAGATGAATTGTTTGGCGATTTAGACGATGACGAAGAAGAAAGGTAAAGAGGTCTATTTTAATACACCCCAACGACTTACTCAATTAATAGGGGCTAATACTACTGTTATAGTAGCCGGACGTCGTACTGGCAAAACAGATAGTATTGCAGCTCCGTTTGTGCTTCGCAATATGCAACGAATGGTGGGCAGTACCGGTGCGATCGTGGTGCCTACGTTTAAGCATGGTCTTACTAATACGCTTCCGGGGTTATTTGCTGCATGGGAAAGGTGGGGATTTCGTAAAGGTATTCACTATGTTGTGGGGCGCCGTCCACCTAAAAGCTTCGGCAAACCAATTACAGAGCCTGCTGATTGGGAGCATATCATTTCATTCTATAATGGCAGTATTGCTGTCATCGTGAGTCAAGACCGTCCCGGCTCGTCTAACTCGCTTACACTGTCATGGGTGTTGGTCGATGAAGCAAAGTTTATCGATTATCAAAAGTTGAAAGATGAAACTTTGCCTGCGAATGGTGGTATCAAGTCGTTCTTTGGTCGTCATAGTTTTAACCACGCCATTATGATTCTGTCGGATATGCCCCAGACACAAAAAGGCTCTTGGTTCTTGCACTATAAGGATAAAATGGATGTTGAACTTATCGAGACGATCAAAGGGACTGTTTATGAAATATGGAAGACGAAAGAACGAATCCGTCGGCTCCGAACCGAGAATAAGCCGGTTCCCGGTTATCTCCGTTCTTATCTTCGCCGGCTTGATACCAACCTTAATAAAATGCGTTCGGTCGCTGTATATTATAAAGAATATTCTTCTATCGAGAATCTGCAACTCCTTGGAGAGAATTACATAAAGCAGATGAAGCGCGACTTAACGCCTAAAACATTCCAAACCTCCATCTTGTGTCAGAGGATCGGAATTGCTAAAGATGGGTTTTACTCGTCGATGCGAGAAAAACATAAATATAATGACAGCGATTTTGATTATCTTGATAGTTTAGGCTATGATTTTGATAAATCACTTCTTGACAGCCGGGCTGATAAAGATGTTAATCCTCTTGCCTCAATCTGTATTGGTATGGATTACAATGCCAATATCAACTGGATAGTTGCCGGTCAAGCTAACGGCCGACGGTTGAATGTGGTTAAGAGTTTCTATACGAAATTTGAACGCAAAATCCCTGCATTGATAGATGATTTCTGCTCTTATTATGCTAATCATCAAAATAAAACTATTGTCTATTATTATGACGCAACGGCTCTTGGAAGCAACTATGCTGTGAATGATCAAGATTACCACTGGGTGGTTATGCACGAGTTTCAACGCCATGGCTGGGAGGTAATGGATGTGTATCTCGGCAACCCTATGAGACACGATGAAAAATACCTATTGATTAACCAAGGCTTTGCCGGAAAGCAAAGGCTTATGCCTTTTTTCAATCGCCAAAACAACGATGACCTTATTCTCGCCATTCAGTCTGCCGGTGTTACTCGTGGACGCAATGGTTTCAAAAAGGATAAAGGGGGTGAAAAGCTTGAGGAATCGGAAGAAAACCAACTTGAGCATCGTACTGATGGAACTGATGCGTTTGATACACTCTATATCGGTTGTGAGAAATTTCCACAGTCGGCATTAAGCCGAATTTCAGTGGGTGGTATAATGTAAACTTTTCATTGGTAAAATAGATTTAGGTTTGTCCCGGCTTGTGAAAGTCGGGGCTTTTCCCGTTCGCCCTTTTTCTAATACAAATGGAGGAATGCCATTGTGCTTTTATGTCTTTTTGATTGTGGATAATAGAGATTATCTTCGCTGAAAAGATTTTAACCCATGGCAACGAGTTTAATAACTGAAATACCGACATTTGTTTATTCTTCGCAACTGCGAGATATAAGATTGGGGACTGACCTGGACAGGCTCATTGTGGCGTTTAATGACGGCGAAACGGAGGTGTACCGTACTACTCTTTATGCCTTTGACGGCGTTGTTTCTATTTATGATATTCGCAATGTCGTGGAACTTTATATGCTCGATAATGATAGGTGCTTTACCGCTTTTACATTCTATTATTTTGATGCTGACGGCAATGAGCTTGGTACATTTAACTTAAACACAGTCTATTGTACCCATATAATGGAGGTTGAAGTCGGAATTTTCGCATCATATAATTTCCTTTCAACCTTATCTTCAAAACATACTTTCCCTCATTCTACAGAATATTTGTCGGTTATGCATGGTCAAGAACGTGGAGATATGACTGCTCTTTGTGTTTATGAAAATGGTGATGGCAGTACGATTTCTTCTGTTATTACTCTTTTTGACTTAGGATATAATGATATCGGAATCGATACTATTTTAATTCGATATGATGATATTTTGTATAAGCTCACGGAACAAGGATATATTGTTGATAAGCTATTGGCTTACTCTATAACGTGGGGGGATCGTTCTTTCACATTCTATGTTCACGATTTTATACCTAATGTAACTTTTACATTCCGCAATTGTTTCAATGTGCTTGAAACCGTTTCTTTTTCGGCTGTTACTACATCTAAAACCAAAGTCGACAGGTCGGTGGCTGTTGCTCGGTCGCTGTGCTCTTTTTATGACCAAACTACAACCAAAGAATATGAGGTGCAATCATCGGCACTTACCATGGATGAAGCAGAGTGGATAGAGCAACTGTTTATATCTCACTGTGTGAGATTCGGCGTAGCTTCGGATTTCGACTCGTTGTCGGTAGTTCTTATTACCGATAGCAGCTGCGAGATATCTGATTCAAATGCAGACCTTAATAGAGTAAAATTCAGTTGGCAATTTCAAGATAAAGTACCTCATAATCTTAATGCCGGATCTTCAGCTCCTGAAGACAGGATACATCAAGCCCAATTTACACATCAATATCAATAATCATGGCTCGTTCAATACATATTTCCACACTCCGTCAAATGCTTAGAAGTGGCGACCCCTGCGACATCAAGCTATGGACTAAAAATGGCGAGATACAAGAGTATAGAAATTGTATCTCTTTGCGATATAATTTCTATAAAGGCACTCGACAGATAAAACTGCTTGAGAGCCGGGAAATAAGACAAGTGCGTGATGTGTGCATTTTTGAAATCAACGGTCTAACAGTTTTTTTATAATATGGATACAGATATAATGAATTTTTCAAGCATTGAGGATCTGCCGGAATTGTCGGCAAGAGCCGCTTTTTTAGTTGATTCAACATCCGTGTTCCGAGAACAAGATGACATCTCTCCGGTTAAGGTTGGCGACGACCTTAATTATATGCCATGGGGCGATGATAATGAAATGCCGTATAATATTCTCAAACTGATTGAGAGTGATGAAACGCTTTCAACCTGTCAAATATTTAATGCGGAGGTGTGTTATGGAGCCGGACTTGTTTATAACAAGGATAAATGCGAGCGGTCAATTAAAGAAGAAATTGATGATTTCTGTATGTTTAACTCGTTGCCGAGCTATTTCCTTGGTGTGGCACAAGATTTTAAGCATTTCGCTTTCTGTGTTTCGGTTATTATATTAAATGCCGATGGTAGTAAAATTGTGCGATTACTACGTAAAGAGGCTTGTTATTGCCGCTTTGCCGAGGCTGATAAATTTGGCAAAATCCCCAAAGTGCTTTACGCCAATTGGCGTAACAATCCGGACTTAAAAGATATTGAAGTGATTGACTTGCTTGATGTTAATGCTCCAATCCATGATTTAATGGTGAGGCTTGGTAAAATTCCCGGCGACGACGGACAAAAAAAAGTGAGAACATCGGTGCGTAAATTCGCGATAGTTACGAAAGTTCCTACTCCGGACAATACCTATTATCCTATCCCTTACTATGCTTCGTTGTTCAAAGGCAAATGGTACAACATCAAACGCTTGATAGCCTTGGCTAAAGAATCTAAACTTAAAAACTCGGCTCCTATCAAATATCACATCGAAATATCTAAAGACTATTTTGATAGACTATGCCGAACAGAGGGCATCACTGACCGCCGGACTAAACAGGAAAGAATCGTGACCGAAAAACAACGGATTATAGATTTCCTCACAACAGCTGAAAATAGTGGCAAGGTGTGGTTCTCGGAAACTTATACCAATGTGGCCGGAGAGGCGCAACATGATGTGGTGATCAATAAGGTTGATGACAGCAAAGAGGGTGGCGACTGGGAGAGCGACATTCAGGAAGCTATTAATATTATATGCTTCACTATGCGCGTTCACTCAAACCTTGTCGGTTCTGTGCCGGGTAAGTCGCAGAGTAACAACTCCGGCTCGGATAAGCGCGAGCTTTACACTATTGCTCAAGCTTTGCAAAAACCATATCATGACCTGCTATTTTTGCCTCACCAACTCATAATAAAATTCAATGGTTGGGATGGTGCTTTCCCTGATTGCCCTTTCGTGATGCTCACAACCCTTGATGAAAATAAAGACGCGAAATTAGTAACACAAAATAAATCTCAGAACAATGGCGAAAATTATAACTGATGATGCTACACTTCGGAAATATATTCCAAATGTGTTAGCGACGGTAGATGGTGAAATTCCGTTGTTTGATAAATTATCTCCATACCTCGATGTGGCAGAATCTTGGTTGATTGAAAATGTTACCGGGCAAACGGTTCTTGATAAAATTGCCGATGGCGATAGAGATAAGCGATTTGTTAATGTCGCTATGGTAGTCGTATCTCATGCGTTTGCTATGGCGATCCCCTCTCTCGACCTTGTGCTGACTCCTAACGGCTTCGGAATTGTTAGCAATAGTAATGTCGCTCCGGCTTCAAAGGAGAGGGCGGAACGCCTAATTAACTCACTCTATGTGATAAAATCTCAATGTCTGACTACATTGTTGCCGATGTTGCGTGCTGATGTGGATTGGCACAATTCAGAACAATGCCGATGGTTGGCTGAGTCTATAATTCAAGACTTGAATTTAGCTACTAAATATGGGAATAAAAATGGTCCTTACGAAAACTGTGATACTGACCGTTGGGGTGTGTTTCTCACATTACGCCAAAAAGCTTATGATATAGAACAAGAAATTGCCAATGGGTGGATCTCCCCACAATTAATGACTCGGCTTTGTAAATGTGAAGCTACCGCCACTTGTAGCGATGAAATACGTTCTCTTATATCACTTGTTAAAGGAGTGGTGTGCACAGCTTTCATAACCGGAGTATTGAACCGGAAGCTTTTAGATGATGCTGTGACGTACATTCGTGCATTCCCTGACTTATTCCCCGAATGGCACAATTCTGAGACCGCCAAACTGTTTGCCCCTCCAATATTTGAAAACGAAAAAAAATCAGGTGGATATTTCTTTTAATTATTATACATTATGGTACAAAAAATTTCAATTGTGGTGCCGAAGTCATGGCAAGAGCTAACGGACACCCAACTTTATTACATCTACAACCTCTTTGCCGATAATCTTTCTTCAGGGCAAATCAAGACTTTCTGCCTGATGAAATGGGGAAAAATGAAAGTGGTTTGCAAATATGGTGATGGGTATATGTTGCAGCAAGGCAAAAATAAATTTGTGGTTACTGCTGAATTACTTGCTGATGCAATCCATGCTCTTGATTGGATTGATGAATTGCCGTCGTCGCCTGTACGTATTTCGTCTATTGGGAGGGCTAAAGCTTTAGATGTTGCCTTTATGGGGGTGGCTCTTGATAAATTCCTATACTGTGATAACTTATATCAAGGGTATCTTGAAACTCAAAATCATGCACTGCTTGCACAAATGGCAGAGGTTTTATACGGCAAAGAGAATATAAAAGTCAATCAAGCCGAAAAGATTTCAATTTTCTATTGGTGGGCAACATTGAAATCGCTGTTATCTCGTTCTTTCCCTACATTCTTGCAACCTATGCCTGTCGGTATGGATGATCTTCTCGATGATAATATCGGTAAAAGGCTTCAAGAGGCTATGAATGTTCAAATAAGAGCATTGACAAAAGGCGACATAACAAAAGAAAAAGAGGTGCTGGCTATGGATACTTGGCGAGCTATGACAGAGCTTGAAGCCCAAGCAAAAGAGTACGAAGAAATAAAACGTAAATATGGAAACAAATAAATATAATTGGGACGCAACAGTTTTTTTTGAGAACCTTACTTCACGAAATCGCCTTGCCAAGGATAACGGATTTAAGTTCTGCCGGGTTAGTGGCATGGAGGGTTTTCAAGAAGCTCTTTCTTCGATGCAAAATGCAAGGGCTTTTGTTTGCGTTAATGAAGTCTCTCAAGGATATACCTCTCTTGATAATTCGCCACGTACACGCCGAGTAAAAACGGTTTTCCTCGCTATGCGCCATAGATTAGATGACATGAAAGCTCGACAAATATGCTTTGATACAATGCAAGAACTGTTCAGACAGTTCATGACTGTCCTGATTAAAGAGAAAACAAAACTTGAAGAACATTGTATAGAACTTGACCGACGCATCACGTTTCACGAGATTGACGAATATTTTTTTTCGGGCTGTGCTTGTGCTTATTTCTCTGTAGCTGTTGATATTCATACTGATTTGCGTTATGACAAAAACGAATGGGTTGAATAGCACTGAAGCAATAGAGCAGCGACAGCGATATGTGGAAGCATGGAACAATACTATGCTATCTATCTGGCAAGAACAAATTACTCTGCTCGACGTGATTGATACCGGGCAATTGCTTCAATCTCCAATATCTCTACCTGTACGTGCCGATGGCCGATTTTTTGAGATAAATATGACCCAGCAGTTCCTGGAATATGGTCTATGGCAAGATTATGGAACCGGTAAAGAAGTATCACGAGTGAATAATGGAGATCTCGGTCGTGTTAAAGTTCGGGAACGTCGCAGGTGGTTCTCTAAAAAATATTATTCGTCGGTGTTGAAATTACGCGACTTTATGGCCGATAGTGTCGGGCAGGAGTTTTGCGGAATTTTCACCGAAATGTTTAATGACGGACTATTCAAATCGATGACAGACTACTATAAACGTAACAAACGAACTTTGTAGTAGGTGCTTTTTTGTCTTTTTGCAATTGCTATTTATAGTTTAATTTCGCTATAAAATATAACTCGTATGGATTTATCTAATATAAAGGATCTAATAGCGACATTCCGCTTAGAAACTGAAAAAAATAGTATTTCGCCTGATAGAGTTGGATATCTGTTATTGCTGTTAACTTCAATATTTGACGATATCCAAAATCTCGTTAAAGAAGGAGATAATGCCTTAAATAAGGATATTTCCGCCTTACAGTCAACACTGCAAGTTGTGCAAACTGCAATTGATGCTTTGCGAGGAGACAAGCAGGATAATCTCACGCCAGGCAGAGGCATAGCGATAAGCGACAATGTAATCAGTTGTACTCTTGATACCGAGGTGTTCAGGCTTGTGTCGGAACTTCCGGCGCAAGATGTCGATGAAAACAAGATTTATCTTGTTGCTGTCGCCGGAGATGACGCTGAAGATAATAATGTATATCAGGAGTGGCATTATAAAGGTGGCGAATGGGAGTTAATCGGTGCCAGGAAGGTAGAAGTAAACCTAACGCCGTATCTTACCAAGGACGATGCGGTTAAGATGTATCAGCCCAAGGGGGAGTATGCCAGTCAGGCGGATCATGACGAGTTGTCGGAATTTGTCGAGTTAATTGATGACTCTGTTGCGGAACATCTCAACAACGAGGATATTCACATCACACAAGCGGAGAAGAGCGCGATAAGCATTTATCCGTTTGACGGCATTGTCTACAATGCACAGGAGGCGGTGACTGCGGGTTACGGCATAGCCTACTGCATTGCGTTGGGTCGTTTTATCTCAGTTGAGGGGGACAGTTACAAGGATTTGCCGTTACCTTACAACAGCCGGGCAGACGAGTATTCGGATTATAAGGCTGTGAGCGGTTGCCTGTTCCGGAAAGGAGACGAGCTGTACAGTTTCAACGGGGAAACGTTGGTAAAGAAATATGCCGGAGCTGATGAGCTGAGGGCGTTGGAGACGGCGTGTGCCGAGAGCGTTTATGTGTTGGAGATAGACACTGCGGGCGGGGTGATGAGCGTTGCGGAACGAGACAAGATGCTTGCGGCGAAAGCGGTCGTCATCAAGGAAGGATATGGCTATTACCACCCATATTATATGAGCAACGAGACTATCATGGCGTCTCATGCATATACCGACGGTGAAAGCAATGCGGAAACGGGCGTAATCCAAGAGGCTATTATCTTGCTTAGCGCAGTTGAGGGGGACGCAACAATGCTGAACTACACGGTGAAGGTGTGTGTGAAATCGATAGGCTCGGGTGGAGAAACTGCCGACTTGAGCGGGTATGTTGAGAAGAGCGCGCTTGCAACGATTAACGGGCATAGCCTGCTTGATGGTGGCGATATTGCGATTTCAGGCGGTGGCGACACGGTGAATATTTCTCCTATCGCTGATGCCGTGATCGACGAGGTGCTGATGAGGTAGTAAGGTAGAGCCGGTAAAGGATATATATGTGACGATAAAAACGTGAGTTCAATATAAAATTATTAACAATTAAAAAAAACAGATGAGAAATGGGAAATACAACTAATTTTCTTGATGTTGCGGGTCTGTCACGCTTTTGGGCGGGCGCAAAAGACCAGCTGAAAGATGTGGAACAGGTGGACGTTCAGTTCAATACGGCGGGTGCGTCGTGGACTGAGGCGGGCTTGCATGCTCGCCTGCTGGATGCTTTGCAGAAGGGTCGTCTTGTGCTTGTGAATGACAGTGTGAACCCTATTGCGGGTTATGTTATACCTGCGAGGGTGTATAATCCTGCGGGTGCTCCGGAGAATGCCACTGAGGCATCGGACATAGTTGTGGAGTATTCATCACCTGAGTTGACTAATGACACTGTGATACGCCTTGTGGTGCTCGGTGACGACAGCGTGAGTGTGGGGCGGGTAACTATGCCCAGCAATTATGCGAGCACGTCAAGCCTGACGATGGAGTATAACAGCAGTACCACTGCGCTTGAGTTGAAGCATGGCACACAGGTGCTGGCGAGTGTTGATGCGTCGCCGTTCATCAAGGACGGTATGTTAGATGATACCGACACTATAACGGTGAGTGCCGAAGATGACGAACTGCTCGCGGCGGGCTATGCTATAGGCGAAAAGCTTATCAAATTTGTGTGGAAGGGTGTGTACAAGACCGATGAAGACGGTAACATTGTGAGTGACGACAAGACCGGCGACCCGATTCCGAAGGTGGATTACATCCGTGTGAGCGATATTGCTGTCGATCCGGAGACGGACAATACCGTAGTGAGCGAGAACATCATCATTGCCGGCGGTCCTCTTGCTGATGAAGTAAAGGCGGTGTTTGCGTCATATAAGGACGATGACGGTAATACTGTAATCCCCAAGGACATGAGTATTCAGGAGGTTCTCACACTGCTTGTGTGCAAGGAGATGTGGCCTACTTCCATAATCACAAGTGATGCTACGCTTAAGAGTACTGTTGAGGCACCTTCTATAGCGATGGCAACCACTGCGGTGGAAGTGGGAACAAACGTTGCGTACACGGTAACGAACAAGGCGAGCGGTTATACAGCCACACCTCACAAGGCGAGCGGTTTTACTTATGGATGGTCAGCTGCAGATGATAATACTAAAGACGGCAGCGAGACGAGCAAGCAGGCAGCATTCGGCGATGTGGAAGTGGTGGATGATGTGAGCGTGTTGACGGTGACCGCCACAGGCAAGACTGCCGCCACCAAGAACGGGACGAGTGCGGCAGGCAGTGCTGAGATAAGCGACAGCATTACCGCCGAGGAAGGAACAAACACAGTGACCGCCAAGGCAACGAGTGCCACCTATAAGGGTGTGTGCGGAGCATTGCCGCAGTACTTCGGTTGCTCGAACACAGGACGCACCAATGACGGAACGAAGAATTACCCGAGTGCCGCCAAGAGCGAGGTGGAGCTTACCAGCACAAGCGTGACAAGCAGCAATGCGAGCAAGAGCTTTACGGCTTATTACAAGTACTTCATGGGTTGCTGCGATGAAACCGAGGTGAGTGCGCTTGACAGTGCCAAGGTGCGTGCGTTGACATCGAAGACCGGCAACGTAACCAAGGATGGTACAACGACTATTGTGAGTGCAAGCGACAAGTGGAGTTCGGACGGTCGTTCAATTGTTATAGCGTGTCCTGCGAAGTATAAGCTTGCGAGTGTGACTGACAGCATGGGCAATGACTATATGGCGAAGTTCAACGTTACGGGAACAGTGCAGGTGAACACGGGCGGAGGCAGCGGAGCGGCTACTGCTTACAACGTGTATATGTATCCAATCACTTCGGGTACTGTCATGGATTTGAAGAGCATAACGCTTACAAAGGCGTGATAGTGTTTATCGGAAAGAATAAAATTTAAACAACTTAAAAAAAACAGATACAGATATGGCAGAACAATATTTTGCGCCCGACCAGACCAATGTGGGCTGGGGGCTGACGCTGAAGATGGCGGGTAAACATCCTGCAGTGGCGGAGCGTATATGGAACACTTACAGTGATGCACTTGAGTATGTGAATGATTTTGCGGGTACTGCGACCGAC
>CAZBUT010000014.1:0-11838 GCA_964495165.1 uncultured Muribaculaceae bacterium
TGTTTTTGACCGATTTCAGAACATGCTTTTACTGTCACACGACCCAATTTTCCACTTTCATTATTAAAGAAAGAATTCACTATTAGCTCAAAACGGGTCTTATCTGTCGTTTGAGTGCCTTCACTGTCAGATATGACATTACCGGCACCGGGATAAACGCCTCCATTATCAGCGAGGAAACGCTCAAGATGACGTTCGATATTTTTCTGGGTAGCTACTTTTACGAGTTCACAAGCCTTGGGTTTATCACCCATCCAATAATATGCTTCAGCTTGGATAAAATAAAGTTCTTCCATGGTAAACAATGGATTGTAGCCATCGTTGCGTGCATAAGCACCGGCGTACAATACAGGATAGTTTGCTTGCTTAAATGTTGCAGAGCCACCGATATTGTTTTCAAGATAACGTATCTTAACTGCTTTATTATTATCATCTGTAGCAGTTTTAGGACCATCTTGAGGAATCAACAATAAGAACAAACGTGGGTCTGCACCATAACCATTAGCACTATTCCATTCACCTTGATTGTCGGCACCAGGATTAAGAACACCCAAACAATCTTGAATAAAGAATTTTGAAGGAACTGCAGTTGTCAACAAATTGTCACGAGACTCCCAAGAATTGATTTTGGGCTGAGCTTCACCCCATGGGCAATTTTGCTCTCCGGTACCACCATCAAACTTGTAACGAGGCTCATTACCAAACCAGTCGCCATAACGTAAATCGCCTGTACGCCAAGTGTCGATAGCCGACTGAGCACAATTGATGATTTGTTGACACATATTTGAACTACGATCTATATTAGGAATATTACGTAATAACAAACGTGCTTTCATTGCATAAACCAAACCCTTCCACAAACTAAGGTCACCGGCATATACACGATCTTGTGTTACATCGATTATTTTATTACCGGGAGCCTCTGTATAAGCAGGATCCTCATACAACTTAATCAATTCATCGGCTTCTTTTAACATCCAGTCATATACAAAAGCCTGTGTTTCGTAATGAGGTGTATTTGACATATAAGCATTACCTCCGGCTTCGGGGTGCATTGGCATGTCACCAAAAGCATCGGTTGTCAACTGAGCTGACATCAACAGGATAGTACGTGAAATCAATTCATAATTAAGAGAACCAATCTCACGGGCATTGTTGATTAATATATCTATATTATATCCCAAGTCATAGAAGTGGCGACGCCATTGCGGGTGGCGGTTAATGTTCAAAAATTCCCAACCTTGTTTGTAGGGATATGAACCGGTCTGGCTTTTACCAGTTGTAGTAAGACATTGAGATAAATAGACATTATATTCTGAATGGTCATATACGGTTTGTTGTGCATAGAACACTACAACCGGAAGCCCTTGATCTACGGTATTGGCATGTGCAACGTCAGGATTAACGTTCTCCGAGAGAGTATCCTCACAGCTTGACATAGCTAAACCAAGTAAAAGGGACAATGATAATATTTTGATTTTATTCATAGCTATATTAGAATGTTACGTTAACGTTAAAGTTAAAGCTGCGCATTGAAGGAACGCTATTGTAATCTATACCCATTGTTCCCACACCACCGGTAGCCGAAGGCATAACCTGCGGGTCAGATCCAGAGTATTTTGTCAACAACAACAAGTTGCGTCCTGTTAAAGATGCACGAAGACCCTTGATCGGATTGCCTGAGCCAAGCTTCTTCATCAACTTACCAAAATCATAAGAAAGAGTAACGTGACTCAAACGAATATAAGAACCATCTTCGATAAAGTTTGAAGGAATTTCATAGAAGTAAGTTCCTGATGTTTGGCTATCAAGTATAACCGGAGTTGTATTCTTGGTATATATAGTGTTGCCATTAGCATCAACGCCACTTGCAACAACACCATCAAAGATCACTTCACGGTTACGATATTTCTCCCAGAATTTGTGTTGACCGTTACCAATCAAAGACTTTCCTGTATAGTTATATACATCACCGCCACAACGTCCATCAATCAAGAATGAAAGAGAAAGATCTTTCCATGTGAATGTAGAACCGAAGCCCAACAAGAAATCAGGTTCACGATCTCCTAAGTGATTGTTTTTAACTGAAGAAATCAATGGATAACCATTTTCATCACAAATTACCTGACCATCTTCAGTACGTTGATAGTCTTCACCTGTCATAGCAGTTGTAGAACCTCCTACTTGTGCAATACAGTAGAAGTCATTGCCATATTGAGTTCCCAAGTATTCTTTTTGGTCACCGGGAAGGCTCAACAAACGACCACGATTGAACGAGAAGTTGAGATTTGCAGTCCATTGGAAATCTTTCATTTTCAAGATATCTTGAGCAAGAGTAGCTTCAATACCATAGTTTTCTATTTCACCACTATTAAACGTTCTAAGGATTGCTCCGGAAGTCGGAGAAACACGCATTGTTATAATCTGGTTATCAACTTTAGTTGAGTAGTAAGCGACATCCAAACGTGTACGAGAATCGAAGAATCGCAAATCTGCTCCGATTTCCCAAGATTTAGTCATCTCAGGTTCAAGATTTGGGTCTGCACTTGAGAACTCAGCTGCAACGCCATAACCACCATCGGGGAAATTTGTCCATTGTTTGAATTTCATATCAAAAAGGTTTGCAGGGGCATCTTTACCAACCTTTGCCCAGTTACCACGAAGTTTACCATAAGAGAACCAATCATTTTGCAAATGGAAAAGTTCAGAGAAGATAACACCGGCAGTAACAGATGGATAGAAATAAACTGGTTCAACTGCTTGTTTCAATGTAGAAGATCCGTCAACACGTCCTGTTACAGACAATTGAGCCATTCCCTTATAATCAAATCTGATTTCGCCGAAATAGCCAAATTTATTTCTGTCTGAGTGATTCAAATATACATCGGCATAATTAAACCAATCTGGATTAAGATTATTCATTGAGAAGAAATCACCGCCAAGGAGATAATCTACACCACCAAAACCTGCAGAATAGCTTGTTGTTTCAGAATACTCACCACCAAGGAAGAAATTCAAGTTGAAATCATCATTTATTTTCCAATAATAATTTCCGGTCAATTGCAATGTGAGACGGTCACTGCGTGAAGGATAGAACCAATGACCACCGCCACGGCTAGCTATACTTTCGGCATAGTCGATCAAATCTTGTCCGGCAAATTCACTATCATCATTACGCGGGTGTGTCGATGATTCTGAAGAGCTGTGAGCCTTGTCATATCCGACTTTTCCGGTAAATACCAAATTTTTGATTGGTTCGTAAGATATTTGACCATTAATCATCACACGGGTTGATTGTGCTTCAGCCTGATCCATATAAAGGCTATAATATGGAGAAGTGCTCGCACTCAAACGCTGAGCAGTAGTGAGTTCATCGTATGCGTCATATCGACAAGCCCAATTAGGCATACCATTTTCCAGTCTGTAATCTGACATATCACGATTTACAGCCCAACCATACACACTTGACATTGAGTTTCCAAAGCTACGTGATTTTGTATCGATATAGTTGGTTGACAATTGGAGCTTGACTTTTTCAGAAGGTTTAAATTCACCTTTTACATAAACGCCAAGACGTTTTCTGTAGTCATTGTGAACAACACCTTCATTATCCATATAGTTTACAGATGCATAAGCCGAATACTTCTCATTACCACCGGAAATAGAGAGGTCATATTTTTGCATAAAACCGGTTCCAAGGAATTCGCCGACATTGTCATAAACCGGATCCTCAGCACGCAATTTTGGTCCCCAACCGCCATTTGAGTTAGTAATATAAATACCACTACCTCCGGCCATGTATTTATTCTGAATTTCAGGGATACGAGCAGCTTCTGAAATTTCCCATCCACCACTTGCTGTTACTGTAATCGCTCCATCTTTACCACTTTTGGTAGTAATCAAGATAACACCATTGGCACCTTCCTGTCCATAAAGAGCTGAAGCTGCGGCACCTTTAAGCACCGACATCGTTTCAATATCATTCGGGTTAAGGTCAGCTGCAGAAGATGCGCCACCACGCACCGGCATACCATCGATTACGAACAACGGCTCGTTGCTCTGTGATGAGTTGATTGAAGAAATTGCACGTACAATAATCTGAGAAGCAGAGTTAGGTGAACCACCGGCAGTAGATACTTGAACACCGGCCACTTTACCTTGCAAAGAATTAACGAAGTTGGCAGATTGACCTGCTGTAACTTCATCAGAGTTTAGGGATTGTACAGCGAAGTTAAGTTTTTTCTTCTCTTGTACTTGTCCCATAGCTGTTACTACGACTTCTTCGAGCACAGTCGAGTTCTCTGACATTTGAACATCAACTACACTGCGATTACCCACAGTAACACTAACGGGATTCATTCCCACGTAACTAAAGTTCAAGACGGCATTGTCGTCGGGAACTTCAACCGAGTATTTTCCATCAATGTCAGTTGCGACACCGGCTCCACCTTTCACCATAACGGTAACACCGATCAACGGTTCACCATCACTGGCTTGAGTAACTGTACCTGTCACAGTGCGGGCAAAACCCACTACCGCAAAGAGGGAAAATAACAGAAGCAATAGCTGTTTTTTCATAATTACTTTTAATTTGTTTATATTCAAGGTTATTTATCACTTGCTACATTTTATAATTGGCTTAGATCCGAGGCATGTTAAGCATCTGTTTTTAGGTTAGGTTCTATTATTCTGATACTTACATTCTTCATGTGGAAATGCCACATTAGCATAAAGACTCTTCTTCACGCTATATTTCATACAAAACTAATACATAAATTCAGAATAACGCCGTTTTATTAGCTTTTATTTGCGTTATTTTAAGATTCTACATCATTTTTCACAATTGTACCAAAACACAATTTTTCAATTAGCAGTTACCACTTAACTGATACCAATACACATTTCCCCCTAAAAATAAATCTACAATACAGGATTACACTGATAATGCCCAACTATGTTTTCTAAATTATCGCATTTTTTGGTTTGGATGGCGCGATTTGATAGAAATCGTGGAGCATTTTATTGATTTATTTATTGAATCGAGTATATTTGCAAAAATATACTAACCTTAAACAGATTATCATTATGAGACAGAAGATTCTATTGGCAATTTTGTGCATCGGATCATTAGCAACCAATGCGGCCAATTATTTAGTTTCTTCCACCAACTATGGCGAAACCGGAACAAAGGTGGAGTACAAAAGCATGACATTTAAAGTTGGAAGCACTCTATTCCCGTCTTTTGCCGAGCTTTTTGCCGCGATTCCCGAAGAAAACTCAACGGTTTATGTTGATGTCGGAACCTACTCCGAGAACATTTCTATATCCACCAACGGCCTGACTTTCCTTGGCAGCAATGCCTATTGCGAAAGCCGTTCAAGCAACCGCACTGCGGCAGAATCGATTGTAACTGGCAAATGGACTATAAACGCCGATGATGTCACAATCAATGGTTTCCAATTTACCGGAGCCGGAAGCGTAATAAACGAGTCGGCAACAACAGCTGCCCCCATGTCGGGATTCAAGTTTATATATAATGTGGTAAAAAATTCAACATTAACCCATGCCGACAATACAGCAGTAGTAAAGATCGGCACATCTTATCGTGAAGAAGCCGCAAACACCGAGACGGCTCACCGCAGATACAACGGTGTAAACATCTCCCACAATACCTTCTCAGGCAGTGCGACCTACACAGCTCACTTTGTTATCGTCAGCGGAAGTTATGGCGTGACCGACATTGTCGACAACACGTTCAGCGACGGTGGCACAAGTGTACATGTAAGCAACGCCCAAGGAGAGATAAACATCAACAGCAACAAATTTACCAATGTAGGCGATACCGCACGTGTAATAGACGGTACGGCAGGCGAGTTCTGTATCTTCCTCAACTATTTAGCCTACTCCAATTCCACAACCGTCAACATCAAAAACAATTATTTCAGCCAATGTCATGGACGTTCATCTATATACCCGTTGATACGCTTTTTCCAAGGAGACAAAAGCAATGCCGTGATGAAGCCGGTAAATTGCCACATAAATCTCAACTACAATATTTTCAGAAAGAAGCCTAAACACTCAAGCCGAACATATAATTATGTATTCTACGGCAACGAAACCTACACAGCCCCGGCCACCGTTGACAGTCGCTACAATCAATTTGACAATAGCGAAATGTGTATAGGCATGATACAACAACCTTGGGACGACGAACAGAGCCGGTATTTTGCCAGTACCTACGAACTTTTTGATTTTGAATCGGGTGCAGGCACGACAGTCGATTATTACAAAGACCCGGCCGGCAATCAAGTAAAAGAAGTTTCACTTGCATCGGTTCGCGTACACCAAAGTTTTGACGTAGACACCAAAACAGGAGATATTTATTTTATCCAAATCAACCCCAACAGTTCGTCAGGTCTGAGTCTTAAAGCCTACGAACCTCTTGTCGTGATACGCTATTACAAAAATTCATCAGGAACAATGAGCAAACAATATATGTATCTCGACTTCGCCGGACACGGTTCAAACATGGCAGTAGCCAATATTGACGGTACGGTATGGATTTTTACAGGCGGGAATAGTGACGACCCCAATACCAACTCGTCATTAACCGAAACGCGGTCACGCGCCTCATGCATCTTCCCGTTTGTAGCCGGAGCCACCGCCGACCTGTCTCAGACATCGTTTACCTACGAATCAAAGACCTACGAAATCAAACAATTTGTAAACAAATACAACCGCAACTGGCAATACCCGGCAATCGACATTGAATCAAACCTGTTTGCCGAACGCACCACCCAAAGCGGCGTTGTATATACGGCAATATATGACCTCGACGATGTCATGACCAATGTATCTGAAGCCACAGCATTAAAAGTAATAACAATGCCCAAATATGTTGATCCCTACACCTCGTCAGCCGCAGCCAATCAAGGGTTCGTTGAAGCCGACAAAGGTTTCTCAACATGGCCGGGGCAAGGATTTACCATTTCGGGCGATTTCCTATATTTCTTGGAAGGAATAGGCGAAGGCGATGCAAGCGCTGTAACATACAACGGTGAAAAAATTCCGACACTTATGCTTCATGTATACAATTGGCGAACAGACAAATTGCAATACCGCAAACCGATATTAAAAAGCACAATCATCAATCTTGTACATGGCGAACCTGAAGGCATTAAGATACATCGCAATTCAAAGGGACGAGCCAATATGTTATTGGGTGTTTCTTCCGGCGGGACAAATGCCCGTAAGGCCAATATTTTCTGCTACCAGCCAGAGCAAACTACAGGCGACAGCTATTCAATACCTCGAGGAGTATCAACTCCGTCGGTCGAGTCATTGACATTCACCACAGCGACATTAGCAGCCACAGCCAATCAATCGTTCACCGTTGCCAACTCTGCCAAAAACGGAGGCGATGTTTCCAATTTAAACGGAGACTTGCAAGTAACAATTTCGGGCCCTGATGCCGCATGTTTCAGCTTCACGACATCAAAAACTACTATCTGGTCACGCAAATCCACGATAAAAGTCAAGTACACTCCCGACGGCATAAAGAACACCCATGAAGCCAAACTGCGTATAACATCTCCTTATGCATCAAGCGATGTCTTTGTCACATTAAATGGCACATACACAGGCACAATTACAGGAATACAGCAAATCGACACCTCGTCAAATAGCATTGAAATTGACAACCGTATAATCACCGCTCCCAAAGGTACAATGTCAACCGAAATTTACAACACCATGGGACAATTAAAAGCCACAGGCACGACTACAATTGACGCATCTGAGTTACCGGTCGGAATCTACATCGTAAAATGCGTGGCTCCGTCAGGCTCAATCACGGCAAAAATATTATTGAATTAGCAAAATTGAAAATAGGTGCATAAAAATCCCCCGGATAGATCTCATAATCTTTTTATCCGGGGGTAATTATTTCATTATGGGGAACTTCTATAAATTCCCTATATATTATTTCGTTATATCCACAGTTGCCGGCTCCGACACTATCCAATCAAATTTCAAAGTGAGAGTTTTAGTATTGGCATCATATTTAGCGGCTTTACCGCCAAGTTTCTTGCCATTGACCACGACCTTTGCCGGCTTGCCGGACACGTTATTCACGACAAAAGTCAACGTTTTTTTCTCCGGCGCTTTATCATACGACCCACTGTTACTGATATTTATTACATATCCGTTTTCATCTTCGCTACCGCTAAATGTAATGAGACTATATGCTTTGTCATCAAGAGAGCGAGTCGATTTACGGTCATCTTCAAACATAGTGAAAGTTCCCTCTACTCCGGCAACAGGATAATACTCTATTGTATAATTATCGGTGCGGTAATCGCCTGTATTTTCCATCTTATATTGCGCAGTAGGGATAAATGCCCCTCCCTTAACAAACATTGGCAACACATTGAGCGGCGCATTATATTCAATTGTATCTCCGCCGGAATATACATTTGCAGGATTGTTATAGTCAACCCACACTCCATGGGGAATAATCACCTTGCGAGATGTTGCGCCTTGCTCAAGCACCGGAGCTACCATAACCTCCGAGCCCCAGAAATATTGGTCTTCGATATCATCATATTTGTCCGAGGCCGAATAGAAGTTCATCGGACGCACCATAGGCAACCCCTGCGAAGCGTTCTCATACGCAAGAGTATAATTGTAAGGCAACCAGCGATAGCGCATCTTCACCAAGCCGAGGATAATATCTTGATACTCGGTGTAGCGATATGGTTCTGCCACCTGTTGTGCATGAGTGCGCAACACCGGAGAGAATGTGCCGAGTTGAAGCCAACGCACATACAATTCAGGGTCTACAACTTTATCCTCTGTAATCGCAAAGCCGCCAACGTCATGAGACATATAACCCAATCCGCTCAATCCCGAATTAAGCATTATCGTTACTTGCGGCTGAAGCCCGCCCCATGAGCGCGAAACATCGGTTGACCAAGGAAACACGCTATAACGTTGTAATCCCGCTGTTCCTCCACGCATAAGCGTCATAAGACGAGTGTCGGGATATTCTTCCTTATACAGATCATATATGATACGGCTCCACTCATTGCCATATAGATTATGGTATTCACGCGCAGTCAGTCCGTTGTAGTGGAAAATTGTTTCGGGATGAACTTCCGGCTCGCCAAGATCGCCCCACCAGCCACCTACGCCATCATCGGTAAGCTGCTTGTATCTATCAGTAAGCCACTGCCGTGTATCAGGATTTGACACGTCAAACATACCACCGGTTCCTACCCATATAGTCACATCGTGGGTGTTCCCTACTGAGTCACGGCAGAACATGCCTTTTGGCGACAATTCATTGTAGTTGTCGATTGCCTTCCCGTTTTTCAACACATAGGGTTGTGATATGATAACAGTGTTTACCCCTTCGTTTTTTAGTTTAGAGAGCATCTCTTTATGATTCTGCCATTGGTCAGGCTCCCATGCAAGCCGCCCCATGTCTTCCTCTTTTCCATACCAATAAAGGTCAAGCACAACACCGTCAACAGGGTATTTGTGCATTTTGAGCGTATCTATCACTCCGAGTGTCTCGGCAGCTGTTTTGTAGCCATATTTTGATGTTATATATCCCAATGCCCAAAACGGCGGAAGTTCTTGACGCCCGGTCAATTCCGTAAATTGCTTTGTCACGCCCTCAAGTGTGCCTTTTCCGTTTATGAAATAATACGATACCGGTTGACGACTTTCTGTCGTGTATTTGATCGGATCGCTCATTATCATTTCGGCAGCTGCATAATCGTCAAAAAGCAAAGCATAACCGTTTGAAGACACAAACATCGGCATAGTAATATTCATCTGCTTTATGCGTGTCTCTCCTTTTTTATAGCCATAGTTTTGTTTATTATACATCACAAGGGTATCACCATTCAGTTTATATGAATAGCCTCTCTCGCCTGCGCCATAAAACGAGCCGTTGCCCATTGTCGAAATTTCCATTGTGCGACGTCCGTTGGCATTGACACGAACCCCGCTATCGGCAATTGCCCTGTCGCCTCCGGCCGAAATTGTTACTGCTCCGGTATTTTTGTCAAGAGTTGCAACAACTCCGGCTGCAGTAGATACAATGATATTACCACCCGTGTCCATTGATTTGCCGTCGAAATCAGCAGGTGCAAGAATTGCCGAATACGAAACAGGCACGGTTTCGCCGGCAGCGACATTAGACACTTTGATAATGTCATCGTTTATCACCGTAATTGTAACCCGACGGTTATCGGTTGTGGTTGTTGTGAATACGCCCGGAGCCGCTTTGACACCAAGCGCAACGATTAACAGCGTGGACGCAATAGCGCAACGCAATAGGTTGTGAATCTTTATCATGATAAAATCAGGTATGTAAGTTATGATATAATGTCACAAATGTACAAAATTTATTTCATCTTTGGAAAATGTATTTGAAAGCGAGTCAGACCGTCGCTATGCGTTCGCAACGAGAAACGGCAATTATGCTTGAGAAGCACTTCTCTTATGAATATCAGTCCAAGTCCTTGCCCGTTGGGTTTCGTAGAGAAAAAAGGCGTGAACAATTTATCGGCAGTATCGCTATCTATGCCTCGTCCATTATCAACGACTTCAAGGGTCGGCATTTCACCCGGATATGTCTTAATCGTTATTACCCCCTTGCCGGCAATACTCTCCATTGAATTCTTTATAATATTCACCAGCACCTGTTCTATTAAAGCCGAATCGATTTTCACCGATAATTCATCTTCACACAGCTCAAGAGCCAACTCAATTTCCCTGTCGGAACACATGCTCTCCATAAATATCTTACTGCGCGACACACAATTGTTCAAATCCTCCAAGCACATTTGCGGCTCAGGGATTCTTACAACATCGGCAAAACGCGTAATAAATCCGCTCATGCTATAACATCGCTCGACACACACTTTAATCAATTCTTTCATCTCCGATGTGTTATCATAATCGCCCAAGACCTCTCCAACCGTACTCATCGCCGATGTCACTCCTGCCACACTGTTGTTCACCTCATGGGCTATCATTCGTATCACCTTTTCGTAGGCTTTCTTCTCAGCTTTCATCACTTCGGCCGTCAGACTTTCTATCAAAATAAACGGATGGTGAAAACCTCGGTCTATAAACGAAAGACGAGAACAGCGGTAGGTCATCGCATCGCCAATGCGCAATGTTTCAGTAGCGTCCTGAGGCACACTTTTTAAACGTATGGCAAGAGGCGTTGACAATGAGTCTATATGACGCGACAGCACCTCCTGTTCATTACTATAACCGAGAAATTGCAAAGCCGCACGATTAATAGAAGTTATTTCATTATCAAAATTGAGAATCACCACCCCCATTGGCGATGATTTGATTATCAGATTCAAAAAATTGCTTTGCTCATGCAATTTAAGGCTCTCTGATTTTAATTGGCTCATCATGCGGTTAAACACCTCTACTATACGATCGGCATCGTACTGCCCCACCCGAGCCAAACGGCTGCTGAAATCCTGCTCGTTGAGCAGATCCATTCCGTTTCCAAGAGAATTTATGATTTTGATTATCTTCGCATAAAAATAGACACTGAAACACACACAAAGAGCCAGAAAACCTTCTGCCAAATAAAATGCAGAACGGTTGATGCCATTGGAAACCATGAGCAACAAAACGGCTGTCGCCAAAAGCATGGCGCAGAATACAAAGAACAAAGTGCGTAGTTTCATCGGCTCTTAATAATAAGAAACTCGGCATCGAGTTGTTGCGATGTCGAGTTTGTTTTTGTGGGCGTTGACGGATTCGAACCGCCGACCCTCTGCTTGTAAGGCATACTCCACA
>CAZBUT010000015.1:0-11460 GCA_964495165.1 uncultured Muribaculaceae bacterium
TCACGCCTTGGCGTCGAGCCACTTGTTCAAGAAATACGTTGCCTTGCAAAATGATTTCTTCTTTGCCTATCATGTTTTTATAGCGTTTGAAATCATTGTTTATGGGCAACCAGCTTTGCAGGTAAAGTTCGGTTTCGGGAGAAGCGTTTTTTATCTTTACGATTAGTTTTTCAACTGCTGTGGCGATGCTGTCGGGGGTGAGGTGGTGAGACACGTCGTTGACTCCAATGAGCAGGAATATCTTGCGGGGGTGTCCTTTAGTGACAAAGTCAACACGGTCGGACACGCCTTGCACGTTGTCGCCGATGATTCCGCGGTTTTTAATGTTGGGATTGTTAAACATTTCTTCCCAGCGGCCGTTGTCAGTGAGGCTGTTGCCGAGTATCACGATGTCGTCGCTGTCTATCGGTAGTGTAGCGAAGTGAGAAGCGCGTTGGTGATAATATGGGGTATAGGTATTTGGTGCGGGAGCGTCTTGAGATAGATAGTCGTAAACATCGTTTGCGCTTGCTGTCAATGCTCCGCAACCGAGAGCTAATGCTAATAAGGTCTTGCGTATCATATTATTTTAAGGTATTGAGGGTTTATTTATCTCCACAAAATTACATTATTTTGCCATATTTCCCTAACTTTGTCATGTAATTTTAATGACAATGCACAGCGATATGGAAGATAAGAAAATGCGACCGTTGGCAGGAATGAATCTGAACGGATTGCGGGAGGTGGCTGCCGAGTGTGGTATGCCGTCGTTTGCGGCAAAGCAAATGGCGCAGTGGCTATATGAAAAGCGGGTTACTTCAATCGATGAAATGACCAATCTGTCAAAGAAAGCCCGCGCCCGTTTGGCTGAGGATTTCTGCATAGGCCGTGTTGCTCCGAAGTTGGAGGCTCGCAGTGTTGACGGCACGGTCAAATATCTGTTTGACGGTGTCGGCGGTCGGGATATAGAGGCTGTGTATATCCCTGACAAAGAGCGGGCTACGTTGTGTGTGTCATCTCAGGCGGGGTGTAAGATGAATTGCCGATTCTGCATGACTGGCAAACAAGGTTTTCATGGTAATCTCACGGTGAATGGCATTATAAATCAGGTTTTGTCTATTCCCGAGAGCGAGAGTCTGACAAATATCGTTTTTATGGGTATGGGTGAGCCAATGGATAATCTTGATGCTGTGCTTGGCGCAATAGAGATTCTTACCGAGCCGTGGGGGCTGGCTTGGAGTCCCAAGCGCATCACTGTCTCATCGATAGGCAAGCTAAAAGAGCTGAAAACGCTTCTTGACACGACCAAAGTGCATGTGGCAATAAGTGTGCACTCGCCATTTGCGCAGGAACGGGTAGGGTTGATGCCGGTCGAAAGGGCATATCCGTTGAGAGAGGTGTTGGCATTGCTTGGTGAATATGATTTTGCTCACCAGCGTCGTCTGTCGGTCGAGTATATAATGTTCCGGGGCTTGAACGATGATTTGCGTCATGCCGATGCATTGGCTCGGTTGTTGCGTCCGCTTGACAGCCGTGTTAATCTGATACGTTTCCACGCTATACCGGGAGTCGATTTGAAAACGACATCTGAACCGGCAATGATAGCGTTTCGCGACCGGCTCAACGAGCAGGGTATCATAGCTACGATACGCACGTCGCGTGGCGAGGACATCATGGCGGCTTGCGGTATGCTTGCCGGCAAAGACCGCGCAGATACCACCCCCTGATTTAATTTTGAAAACGCCTGTTATTGTCGCTTTCAGAGTTTAATGTACACGATTAAACTCATCGGTAGAATATGAAATAAACTTATTACAAAAATTGAGGCTGAGTGTCAATGCCCTAAGTTTTTGGGGAGAGAGACAAGGGCTGAGACAAAAAGGACAATTGCTGTGTGGGTTAAGGGAGTCGGGCGGGACGCGGGGTGCGGGTGAAGAGGGCGGCTGCTTGGGCGGTGATGAAGCCGATGATGATGACTAATGCCATGACGATGAGGAGGTCGGCGATTTCAAGTCTCACGGGGTAGGTGTCGATCGACATTGCGGCGGGGTCGCCATTGAGTTTGATGAATCCGCCCCATTGCTGTGCCAGTGTCAACACTGTGCCGAGGATAATGCCTATTGCTCCACCCAATGTGGATATGAGCCAGCCTTCGAGCATGAAGATGCGGGAAATCGTGCTTTGTGAAGCCCCCAATGAAACGAGTGTTGCGATGTTGTCTTGTTTCTCTATGACGAGCATCGATAGGGTGGATATGATGTTGAAAGAGGCAATGATGAGAATGAATGCGAGCATGAGGAATGTAATCCATTTCTCTATTTCAATCATTCTGAATGATTGCTCTTGTTGTTGAATGCGGTTTTTGATGATGTATTTGTCGCCAATGGACGCTTGCAGTGTGGCGATAGCATCGGGCGGCGGTGTGCCGTTGAATTTCAGTTCCAAAGCAGTGGCTTCGGTGTCGTAGTCGAGCAGCCGTCGAGCGTTTTCGATTGGAATGATAATCATGTCGGTGTCATATTCCGATTGCTCTACCTGGTAAACTCCTCCCACGATGAGCGAGTCGGAGCGGAATGCGGTCATGGGGTTGGCGGGATTGACGCGTCCGGTGCGACGGGGTGTGTATATGCCGAGGTATTGATAGTAATGGGGGCTTGCCTGCAGGGTTACGGCTGTGCCAACGCTCAATGTGGCATAGTCGGCTACCGGGTCGTGCAACAAAAATTGTCCGTCGATGATTATGTCGCGCAATTGTGAGACAGAGTCGTAGTTCTGCGCAACGCCTTTTATCGTAACCGGCATTTGCCGAGTATCATAAATAGCCAATGCCTGTTCTTCGATTGTCGGCATTATAGAGACAGCCTCACTGGGAAAAAGGTGAGAAATTTCCGACATTAAAGAGTCGGCATTGGCTATGGTTTTACCTTGTGCAGGTGTTATTTTCAAGTCGGGGTCGAGTCGCGAGAGATGAGCTGAAGCCAGGTCGGTGAACCCGTTAAACACCGATAAAACGCACACAATCGCCATTGTGGCAACAGCGACACCGGCAAGAGATATTACCGAAATGATGTTGACTGCGTTGTGGGTTTTCTTTGAGAAAAGATACCTTAGCGCGATTCTCAGTGCTACCATTTAGTGGTTGTTTTTAAGGGAACTTCTATAAATTCCCTCAATGTTAAGGGAATCCCAATCTATCAATGCGCAAATGCAGTGCAATATTCGGGAAAAATCTTGAAATATGCAAGAAAAATTTTCAATAAATAGCATTGGTCGTCTTCTGTTTTGGGCAAATAAAAATACAGATGAAGTAGTAATATATGACTATATGGATAGCGGTGTTACGACAAATCAAGATATAATCTTAATGCTTAGCAAACGTGTTAAGGAATATCGCCTTGCGGCACGACTCAGCCAAAAAGAAATGGCTGAAAAATCGGGCGTGGGATTGGCTACTATCAGCCATTTTGAACAAGGAGCGAGTCAAAACCTGACATTAAACAATCTCATTTCGCTTTTGCGTGTAATTGGCATGGAGCAACGGCTATATGATTTGTTGCCGGAACTTCCAATGCCTCCGATTGCATTAAAACAGATAAACAGGTATATTCCCAAGCAAGTAAGGAGGAAGAAGCAATGATACAAGCACTTGATGTTTTTCTTTGGAATATTAAAGCCGGATCTTGACCGATTGGCATATATCGGACGGAGAGGATTGGCAGGGGTAGGCGATGAGGCGGCACGTAGGATTGCCGGGGAGATTAACTGCCGGATAGAGGGTGTAAAAGCGTAGAATACTTTAGGGTTTATTTGTTGAGCAGGTTGTCGATGTGCTCGATGTAGTCGAGCGAGTCGTCTATGAAGAATGTCAATTCGGGTGTTTTGCGCAATTGGTAGCGTACTTTTTGTGCGAGCTCATAACGTATTTGTTGTGCGCTTCGGTTGATGTTGGCCAAAATGGTCTCTCCTTTGTCGGAGGGGAACACCGACAGATAGGCGCGTGCAATGCTCAAGTCGGGAGACACTCTAACTGCGCTCACCGAAATCAGTACGCCGTGGGTTTTGGCTGTTTGTTGGCGGAAAATTTCACTAAGTTCTTTTTGCAGCAGTCGCGATATTTTTGCTTGACGGGTTGATTCCATAAATTTCAAATGTGTATTGAGACGACAAAGTTACAAAAAATCAGGGAATTATAACTTTGTTGGCGCGAAATATCTTGTTTTTTATGCAATGTAGTTCTTCTGGCAAAGTATGTATTTCAACCCCTCCGGCACTGCAGAGTGTGGCGATAACCCCTCCGGCACTTCGTGCCACAATGCTGCAGTGGGTCTCGCGACCGTGCACCGGCAAGCCGACTTGCACTGCTCGCCCACATGCGAGACCTACGGCGTTCCCCTATTTTTCTGCGAAAAACAGAGGCGGAGTTTAACACCGGTTTTGCGGGATTGTTGAGAAAATCAGGTGAAAAATTGAATAATGTGTGAGGATCGCATATTTGGGGGTTGTGGCGGTTGTAATTTTGCATTGTCGAAACACACAAACACCATTTAAACACTGAATTATTATGAAGACACTTGACGAAACCGATGTAACTACAATCCAAGCCTCGGAAGCGTTGCACGATGACGATGTGCAGGAGGCAGCAACCGAACAAACTGTTGCCGGCGGGGACAGTCCCGCGCCCGACAATGCACTGCCGCCCGATGTGGAGGCGTTGATTGCCGAAGCCGAACAACGTGGCTATCTGCGCGGGCGCAATGAGGCTATAGAGGTCGAAATGCGACGGCTGTCGCAGTGGGAAAACCGCCGTAATCCCGACGATGATGAGAGGGATGTCTCTCAACCGCTTATTCTCAATCACTTGCGCCGTAGCGTGTGGGATTGAAAGGTATATGGAAGCACCTATAAATTGAAACATTAACTTCTTAATTTTTTAACACTATGTCAACATCAACTATCATCGCCGGTGTGGCCGGCGGAAACCACATTGTATCAGGTCCATTGACGACCGATTTGTCAAACCAAGCGTCACCCGAGTTGCTGCGCAACGAAATAGATGACCGTATTGTGAAAATACGCCCTATGGCTACCCCTATCGACCAGTTGTCGCGCTGGGCGGGGGCAAGGCTTTGCGGCAGCATGATTGTCGATTATTACTCGGTCGATACCAAACCCACGTCGGCATCAATTTCAGCGGGTTATGCAGAGGAGGCTTCAGCCGGTCAAGGGGGTTATCAGGTTGTGACGATTCACACGTCGAACGATGCGATTTTTGAGCCGTCGGAAACGATTCTTGTGCCGAATGTGCAGGGGTATCAGAGCGACGGAGTCACGCCTCGCGGCTCGCTTGTGCTGTATGTCGTGTCAAAGCCTGAGACAGGCGGGCTTAACGTAGTGGCCGCCAACGGCAAGCGCATCAATGATGTGCCCAATTGTGTACCTTCGATATTGGAGGGCGTTGAGGTTGTGCGCATGGGGCGAGCGGCAGCCGAACTTGATGTGCAGACTGCACAGTTTGAGGCCATGCCTGTCAAAAGCCGTAATTACTGCCAGATATTCAAGGCGCAGGTTGAGCAATCCACGTTCCAGAAAATCGCCAACAAAGAGGTGGGGTGGACGTTCTCTGATCAAGAGGAGGTTGCAATCATTGACATGCGTCTCGGCATGGAGAAGAATTTCCTCTTCGGCTCTATGAGCAGAGTGTATGATGCCACCAAGCGAGGCGAAGTGCTTCTGACCGGCGGTATCTGGAATCAGGCAGGCAAGGAGTTTGGCTATTCGATGGACGAATTTGACTCAGACGCACTTGTCGCATTGTCGCGAGATGCGTTTACCGCCAATGCCGGGTCGTCGCGCAAAATACTCATCGGCGGCACAGGGCTTATCGAAAGCATCAACAAAATGGAATATACCAAGGTGATAGCCGCCGGCGACACTGTGACCAAGTGGGGTATAGACTTCCATGAGTTGCGCACTAAGTTTGGCACGCTCTATGTGCTTCACTCCGAGGTGTTTGACCAATGCGGTCATTATAACGACGGATTTGTGCTTGATCCCGAGTATCTCACGAAGTATTGCCATGTACCGTTCCGCACCGAGACCCTTGACTTGAAAAAGAGCGGTGTGCGCAATACCGATGCCATAGTGATCACCGAGGCGAGCTGTTTGGTGCTCCGTTACCCGCAAGCCCACATGCGTGTCGTGGCAGTATGAAAATGACGTTGAGCACCGAGGAAATGCTGAATCAGTGGCGCTTGCGCCGTGCATTGGAGCCATTGCGCTCCGATTGCACGGTGGAGCGTACCGACGGCATCGACCTTGACTCGCTGTTGCGCTTGGAGATGCGCGATTGGTATCTCAAACTGCTCGATGCGGCACCGCTTGAGTATCTTGCCCCGGTCGACCTTGCCGGAGATGTGGCGTTGTCGGTAGGAGATGACGGAGTGGCGACGGTGAATTTGCCCGAGCGATGCCGTCGAGTTGTTGAGGTTATGCTTGATGAGTGGGAACGTCCGGCGACAATCCTTGCCCCCGACTCTCCATTGGCACGTTGCCAGCAAAGCGTTTACAGCCGAGGCGGCAGCGTCGCGCCGGTGGCTGTGCAAGAAGCGGGGCGGTTGCGCCTTTATTCGGTGGCAGGGCAGTCGCCGGTGATAACCCGGTTGCTGTGTGTCGCCGAGCCTGAAGACGGGGTTTATACCTTTGACGAGCGGGCGTTGTCGCTGATAGGGGATTGGGCTTATGTCGTACAATAGTTTTTAAACAAATTCTTAATCGGACTATGGAAAAAGCAATGTCTATATTAATGGCCGCGCACAAGGCGTGGAACTCGGGCGCAGATATGCGCGCCCGCCGCAACCGCTACAAGCAATATACCTACGGCAACCAATGGGGTGATCTTATTGCCGATGATCATGGGAATATTGTCACCGAAGGGGAGTATGCTTCGGCATCGGGCAAGAAACCGTTGTCAAACAACCTTATCAGGCGGCTTGTGAAATGTATCGTAGGGCGTTTCCGCACGGAGCATATCAACGCCCTTGGGGGAGACGCGATGCGCAAGGTGTCGCAAATGAATCATCTCGACGAGCTTGACAGCCGTATGCTTGAGGAATTTCTCATATCGGGCTGTGCGATACAGCGAGTAGTGGAGGAGCATAGACCCGGAATGGGCATGGGAGTGTGGATCGACAATGTGTCTCCTTCGCGGTTTTTTGTCAATGCCACATCTGATCCTCGCGGGTGGGACGTGGAAATGGTGGGTATGTTGCACGATATGAGTCTGACCGAGGTGATGATGAGGTATTCCCATGGCAGCCGGGAGAAAGCGCGGGAGTTGCGTCGCCTGTATGCCGATGATGCCGAACTCCACAGCGCGACGCAGGCTTTGGGCTTGTCGGTAAACGATAGTCTTGACTTTTTCCGCGCCGGGGAGTCGCGATGCCGGGTTATTGAAGTGTGGACGCTTGAAAGCCGTGAAGTGTTGCGATGTCATGATGCTTTGACGGGGGAATATTATTGCACAGGCATCGACCGAGAGCCGGAATTGATTGCAACAAATGCCATGCGTCGCGAGCAGGGGGAAGATGAGGTTGCGATGCGTTGGGAAATAGCCACGCGCTGGCATTGCCGGTTTCTGTCTCCGTCGGGAGATGTGCTCGATGAAATGGACTCGCCCTATCGTCACGGACTTCACCCGTTTGCCGTGAAACTGTATCCGCTTACCGACGGAGAGGTACACTCGTTTGTTGAAGATGTGATAGACCAGCAACGCTATGTCAACAGGCTGATAACGCTTATAGATCATATAATGGGGGCTTCTGCCAAAGGGGTGTTGATGTTTCCCGACAATCAGCGCAGCGAGACGATGACGTGGGAGCAGATTGGCAGGCTGTGGTCGTCGTGCAATGGTGTAATACCATACCGTCCTAAAAACGGAGAACCCGGTCCGCAACAGATTTCGTCAAATTGCACAAACATAGGCGCGTATGAGTTGCTGAACCTTGAGATGAAGCTGTTTGAGGATATATCGGGAGTGTCGCAGGCGTTTCAGGGCAGGGAAGCGGCTTCGGGCACTGCAGCATCGCTCTATAATGCCCAAGCTGCCAATAGCGCGATTTCGCTGGCCGATATATTTGCCACGTTTAATGATTTCCGCCATTGCCGTAACCGTCTTGTTGAGGGAACGAGGTAAAAATCGGCGACGTTTGGGATTATTAAACCCGGGTGGGCGTGGTTTTTACTCATGCATCGTGGTAAATTTGCAACAAAGATTGATTATTTACCACGGATTAAAAACAAAAACACAAATTAAACTAATTGCTATGTTGGAGTATATTGAACAACGAGACCGGGATTTTACAGCCCGATGCCGGGAGCTTCGCAAGGGATTGCGTTCCGGCGAGAGAGTCACAAGGCGGGAACTTGTGGAGCGAGCCATAGGGGGAGGAGCACCTTGTTATTATCTGACGTTTGATTATGCCTATCGCATGTTGCGCGATTACCGGCGCGGCCGTCTACCGCCCCGATATAACCGTCTCAAGGCGCAGATGTTGCAGGAACTTGCCCGTAAGACCGACAGTTACAAACAGTCGACGGGTTGCACTGCCGATACCGAGGCGTTGTCGGTGGTGCTTGCCCGAGGGGCGGCTTCCCGATTTTTCATCTCACCCGATTATGCGATAAGACTTTTAGGCTCATTTACAGCAAACAGATTATGACACTCAGAATAAAATTTATGCTCAAATGCTGTGCCTGCCTTCTTTTGGCCGGCTGTGCCTCCCACCGCACAGAAGATGCCACACGGCGTTGTGAAAGCCTGCGCGACAGCTCGACGACGGCAATATCGGCTCAAACGCTTGCAGTGGCGGCGACCGACAGCCTCGAACTGCGTGTCGTGGAACTCACGACCTCTGTTGCTGCCGATTCGATACAGGCGTTGACCATGAAAGTCGTGAGATTGAGCCGACAAGTGGAGCGGGAGACGTTGCGCAATGACAGTGCGGTGCAAAGCATGGCGGTGAAGACCCGCGAAGAAAACCAAGAAACACGACAGACCGAAACCACTACATCATCTTATTTTCAACAAATAGCCTTGGCGTTGCTTGCCTTGGTTGCGTTATCCTTTCTACAAAATTCTAAAACCCACTAAATTATGTTGTTATCATTTTCAATAGAAGCTGTTTCGCGTGAGATTTATGCCGCTTCGGCATTGAGGTATTTTCAAAATTGCTCATCGGGAGCGTGTCCGCCGATGCTCACCCGTGACCGCCGGGAGGCGTTGCGGCTGCTCATAAAAGATGCATTTGCCAATATCATGTTGCGCCTGTTGCCTCATATTGCGTCAACCAACCTCAGCACGTTGGCTGAGACTGACGATATACTCACGGTCGAAGTCAACTTTCCGGCGGGGCTTGCCTCTGAGAGAGCCGAGGTGGTGCGCCAGGCGGTTGAACATGCGATTGCCATGGACGCGATGCACTTGTGTTATATGGGGCATGACGATGAGTTGAGTATGCGCCATGCCGAACTTTCGGCACAATCGGTGGCACGTGTCAAGGAGTTGTTGCGGGCTTATCCGTCGGCTTCGGTGTCGATTGAGCCTCATTGGTTGTGATATAGTGTATTGCAGTTCCCTAAATTTTACTAACTTTGCGGTATATAATAAGAAGTTTTACCCTCTCCGAAACCCCTTCCCGACTTCGTCGGACTATGTTGCAGTGGGTCTCACGATCGTGCACCGGCAAGCCGACTTGCACTGCTCGCCCACCTGCGAGGCCTACGGCGTTCCCCTATCCACTCGCAAGGCTCGTGGCAGGGGCAGAGTTGTGGACACTTTTCGTCTGAATATCCACATTGTGGCAGGTGGACATTAATAATTAGGAACTGAGTAATAACTTGAGAATAAACGATAAAACGACCAAATAGTTATGGAAATGTTGCATGAATGGCTGGGCGAGTTGCTGACAGCTGTTGGCGTAATGCCTGAGAATCAGACTATGACCGAGCGGCTTATAGTGCTTGCGTTTATGGCAATTGCCGTGTGGGCATCATACTTTTTCTGCCACAAGATTTTGGTGAAAATAGTGAAACGTGTCACTCGCCGCACTGTTGCAACATGGGACGATCACTTGTTCAGCGAGCGTGTGCTGTCGAGCGTGTGTCATCTTGTGCCGCCGTTGGTGGTGTATGTCATGCTGCCGTTGGCATTTGGCGATATGCCGCAGGTGTTGAGCGTTTTGGGCAAAACATGTTTTATCTATATCGTGGTGATGATGTTGCGCCTGATTTCGGCGTTTATCTCGGCGTTGTATGCAATATCGTGTGAAAAGGAGCAGACCGAGAGCCACCCGCTCAAGGGCATATACCAGATGATAAAATTGGTGTTTATATGCATTGGCGCGATAATCATAATAAGCATAATAGTGAACAAAAACCCGGTGGTGATACTTACCGGACTCGGTGCGGCCGCGGCTGTGCTGACGTTTGTGTTTAAAGACACGATTCTCGGACTTATCGCAGGGGTGCAACTTTCGGCCAACGATATGCTCAAGCCGGGTGATTGGATTGTTGCGTCGAAGTATGGAGCAAACGGTATCGTCAAGGATGTGACACTCACCACTATCAAGGTGCAGAACTGGGATATGACAATCACCACGTTGCCGCCATACTCGCTTATCAGCGACTCGTTTCAGAACTGGCGCGGCATGTGGAACAGCGGCGGTCGCCGAGTGATGCGCTCGATAAATATTGATATGAACACGATAAGATTTTGCCGTGAAGACGAGTTGGCGCGCTACAAGGAACGCGGATGGCTTGAGGGCATCGATGATGTGCCGCAAGATGAGCTTGTCAATCTGAGGGTGTTCCGCTGCTATCTTGAGAAATATCTCGGTAGCCACCCGATGGTGAAAAACGACATGCTTATGATTGTGCGCCAGTTGCAACCTACACCTCAGGGCTTGCCGCTTGAGTTGTATTTTTTCACGGCAAAGACCGATTGGGTGTCGCATGAGTCGATACAGTCGGCAGTGTTTGAGCATGTGTATGCAATGTTGCCCGAGTTTGGGCTGCGCATGTTCCAAAGCCCTACGGGTACCGATTTTTGGCATGGGGTATAGCCCTGAGCGAGTGTAAAAATATCGGTTTAGTGCTTTTTATGCGGGATTGTGTCTTAAATATTAACCAACAGGTATATTTTTCTGTTAAATCTTAATTATTTTGCGTAACTTTGTGCGATTATGCAATTTGTTTTTTAAGTTGGCTTAATCGACTCAGGAAAAATTTAAACAACATCTAATTATTCATACTATTTATTAACCAATTATCAACAGACTTATGCAAAAAATCACAAGATTTTTGTTGCTGTGTGTCATAGTAATGACATGTGGCATTTTTGCGCAAGCCGAGGCATTGACACCCCGCAAGGGCGCAATCCGCGTCAAGCTGCAGCCCGAGGTTGCGGCTCAAATAGGGTCAAAGCCC
>CAZBUT010000016.1:0-11393 GCA_964495165.1 uncultured Muribaculaceae bacterium
TTTTCCTGGTTTGACAGAAAATCGATATAATGAGATCATTACAGAATTATCAGAAATAAGAAGCCTTTATGATCATATCGCAACAAATCCATATCTATTAGACAAATTTTACAATGAAATTTCAGAGCAATTATTATTCATAAATAAAACACTTGACACAGAAAAAGAGAAGCAACTAAATACGTTAAAATTGATTATAGTATCTGACTTTGTCAAATTATATAAACGCAATGGATACTCTACCTCATACGATAGTGAGGATCTTCGTGTGTTTTGTTTTACCGCACTAAACACCATGATTTTAACAGGAGTAAATAGTTATGATAAATACAGCAAATTAGAGGTTCAGTTTCCACATATAGAAAGTTCTCACAAAACACTTTCTGAACTTCTGGATCTTATTGCTCCTATAATAATTCAAGACATCTTCACGAATGAACTAACAGGAGTACATATTGCTAAAAAATATGACTCATCGTGGGGGCAAAATTACATATTAACACTCCAACGATATTTTTCAGCGATGCGGCAACAACAGACAGAATTAACCCAAGATGAAATCAATACCGACAAATACCTGCAAGAGGCTCTTGAAGAAATAAGCAAAATAACAACTGAGGACGATCCGATTCAGGATCTTAATTCATTAATAGGATTAGAATCTGTAAAAGATTCAGTTTCGACCCTTGCTAATTTTGTAAAAATCCAGCAAAAGCGTATAGAGAAAGGGCATAAGCAAATAGAATTATCTTACCATTGTGTGTTTGTTGGAAACCCAGGTACAGGCAAAACAACTGTTGCACGATTATTAGCTTCGATATATCGTGATTTAGGTGTTATCAAAAGCGGTCATCTCATAGAGGTTGACCGTTCAGCCCTTGTGGGAGAATACATCGGTCAAACCGCCATAAAGACCAATAAAGTAATAGACTCAGCCATTGAAGGGGTATTATTTATTGATGAGGCATACACTCTTTCTACCGGCACAAACGCCGATTATGGCAATGAAGCGATCGCCACTCTGCTAAAGCGCATGGAAGATGACCGAGACCGACTTGTAGTAATTCTTGCCGGCTACCCCGAAAACATGCATAATTTTATAGACTCCAATCCCGGATTGCAATCTCGCTTCAATCGTTATATTGAATTTGAAGACTATACTGAAGATGAATTAATTGCCATATTCAACTCAAGCATAACAAGACACGACTACAAAATAACCGAGGCGGCGCAAGTCCGTATTAAAGAAGTCATCAAATCGGCAGTTGCATCAAAAGATGAGAATTTTGGCAATGCCAGATTTGTACGCAACCTCTTTGAAAAGACAATTGAAAATCAAGCCAATCGCTTGGCTTCTATTACAAACGTCACAGACGACATGCTTTCGGTAATCGAAGACACTGACATTGCCGAGTAGGCAAAAAACATTAAAACTCATTCTTGACCCACAGAAGTTCTTTGCTAGTACGGCGATTATGGCTAACTTTGTCAAATATTTGCGTTTTTTAGTCGCAATCCTCCACAAATGAATAATACTATTGCAATATCCATATCAAAAGGTCAAATATCAACATTCCCGACTGTGCATTTCAACGGTCATATTACCGTCATAGAAGACCTTGAAACAGCATTGGGCGCTCTTGAATACCTAAACAAGCAACAAATGACGGGATTTGATACAGAGACTAAACCCTCGTTCCGCAAAGGACGCCCCAATAAAGTGGCACTAATACAAATCGCAACAGAAGAACAATGCTTCCTTTTCAGAATAAACAAGCTCGGCTTCATTCCCGAATTGCGCCAATTTATTGAAAACGATGATATTACTAAAATAGGGTTATCGCTAAAAGATGATTTCTCGGTATTGCATCGCGTTGCCGACTTCACGCCGGGAGGATTTATCGAGTTGCAATCTTACGTAAAAAAGTTTAACATCAGCGACATCAGTTTGCAAAAGATTTATGGTATAATATTTGAAGAGCGCATCTCAAAAAGCCAACGTCTGTCAAACTGGGAGGCAACTCAGCTCTCATCGGCACAGCAAACGTATGCGGCAATCGACGCATGGGCTTGTATGCGCATTTATAAGCACCTGAATGCAGGATTGTTTGACCCGGCACAATCTCCATACATAACTCAGGAACAAAACATTACCGAAGAACTTGACGAAATATGAAAAAGAAATCGACTATCATACCTCTTGCCCTGCTGGCATATCTCGGCGTGATGAGCTACATAGGATTGCCCATTTTCAACGAAGGGCGTTATTTGTATTACTTCGGCGTTATAGGTGGCTCGTTGCTGGCTATCGTCTTGTTGCATTTCAGCCTGAAACGCAAGGAACGATTGCGCAGAGAACGAGAAGAAGACATTGCAAACACAGAAAAGAAACAATTTGACGAAAATAAAGAATAACATGAACAGAACAGTAAAATTTACAATAATGGCTATTATTGCAGGTGGAATCATGTCTTCTTGCGGAGGCAAGAGCATAAAATATCCTGAAGCTCCGACTTCAGAAACAGTTGACAACTATTTCGGAATAGAGGTTTCTGATCCATACCGTCAATTGGAAGACGACACAGCCGCAATCACGACACAATGGGTTGATGCCCAACGCAAAGTGACTGAAGATTATTTGAGCCAAATAGGATTTCGCGAGGCTCTGCGCAAACGTTTGACCGAATTAAACGACTACGTAAAACCGGGTATGCCATTTAAGCAAGACGGTGCTTATTATTTCTATGGCAACAACGGACTTCAAAACCAATCGGTATTGTATCGCACAAAAGATCTGAACAATGAGCCAGAAGTTTTCCTCGACCCCAATACATTGAGCGAAGACGGCACTGTTGCTCTGACCGGCACATCACTATCCAACGATGGTCGATATATGGCCTACATGATTTCACGCAGTGGTTCAGACTGGACCGAGATATATGTAATGGACGCAGCTACAAAGCAATTGCTTCCCGACCATATAAAATGGGCAAAATTTACAGGCGCGGCTTGGGCAGGTGACGGATTTTATTATAGCGCGTACCCCAAACCCGAAGCCGGCAAAGAGTATTCAAATGCAAATGAATACCATAGCGTATATTATCACAAAATAGGCACAGCGCAAGAAGAAGATAAACTCATTTTTAAAGATTCCGAAAATCCGTTGCATTTCCACTATGTGTCAACTCCTGAAGACGAATCGGCTCTAATACTCTATGCCTCGGGGCAAGGTCTTGGAAATGCCGTAAAAATCAAAAACTTAAAAAAGCCCGGAGCTGAATGGATCACAATAGAGCCAACTCAAGATTATGAAATATCTATCCTTGATGTGATCGACGGCACAATGTATATATACACCAACTATGGCGCTCCCAAATACCGCTTAATGACTGCCGACATCAATGCTCCTCAACGTGAAAACTGGAAAGAATTGATTGCCGAGGGTGACGGAGTCTTGACCGGAGTTAATTTTGCCGACGACAAACTGATCCTCAACTACAATGTCGATGCTTCCAACCGTCTATATGTTTATACCCGCACAGGTGAACTTGTGCGCGAGATGCAGCTTCCCACTTATGGCTCGGCAAGCGTGTCCTCAAGCAAAAAACACAATGAGGTATTTTATGCCTTCACTTCCTTCACCTACCCCACTGTAATCTACCGCTATGACCTCAAAAGCGGAGAATCAACCCTATACAAGGCTGTGGAAATCGAAGGCTTCAACATGGACGATTACGTTACCGAACAAGTATTCTATCCAAGCGCCGACGGCACAAAAATTCCAATGTTCCTCACCTATAAGAAAGGTCTTGAACGCAACGGAAAAAATCCGGTCTATCTATATGGATATGGCGGCTTCAACATTTCACTCAATCCCGGTTTCTCGGCACAGCGCATTCTGTGGCTGGAAAACGGTGGCATATATGCCCAAACCAACTTGCGCGGAGGTGGCGAATATGGCGAGGAATGGCATCTTGCCGGTACAAAAATGAATAAACTCAACGTGTTTAACGACTTTATTTCAGCCGCCGAACACCTTATCGGAGAAGGATTCACCTCCAAAGACAAAATCGTGATCGAAGGCGGTTCAAATGGAGGTTTGCTCGTAGGGGCATGTGTAAACATGCGTCCCGACTTGTTTAAAGTAGCAATTCCCCGAGTCGGCGTTATGGATATGATGCGTTACCACCTGTTCACTATCGGGTGGAACTGGGCTGCCGACTATGGCACAAGCGCCGACTCAAAGGAGATGGCCGAGTATCTGCTTGAATATTCTCCAATGCACAACATCAAAAACGACGGCACTCAATATCCGGCTATAATGGTGACTACAGCCGACCACGACGACCGTGTTGTTCCTGCCCACTCATTTAAATATGCCGCCGCTTTACAGGCTGCCAACACAGGCGATGCACCAAAAATCATACGCATCGACAGCAAAGCCGGACACGGAGCAGGCAAACCAATCACTAAGGTCATAGATGAATACACCGACATATATTCATTCATATTCTATAATTTAGGCATCGAACCGTCCGTAGAATAAAATCAACGACAGCCAATGACAAGAAGTCTTTTCCGCATATTTTTCATTTTGCTTATAGCGTCACTGTCAACGGGGTGCTTCACCGGTATTGAAAGCACCCCAAAAATAACAGCCAACGACGTAAAGAAGGAAAAGGTTGTGGTCACAGCCGAGCAATTGTATCTTGACTCTATTGGCAACACGACTTTCAGCCAATGGAAAGCAGGAAAACGATTTTATGTGACCGACAACAAAATAAATCTCATCTTTGGCGCATCGGCCAATCCCGGCGATTCACTTGCAGGGAAAGTCATCACCTACAACGGCTACGACACTGCCACCGACATTACCGGAGAGCAAACAACCGACATCGTGTTTACATCGCCCGAGGGCAAGGAATATGTCTATCGCATAAACGCATCGGTCGAAGAGTTAAACCGCCGGTCAAGCATCGATGTGCCATTTACCATTGAGGAATCTCTTGTGGCTCAAACATCACAAAAACTCATCGGCAACAAATATTATGTTACAACATCGGTGTGGTATGACTTCAACGATGAAATCGCCTACGGGCGCAAATTTATTCCCGTAAAGATTGTCGATGTTCAACCGGGAAATCATGTCTATCCCGTAAAACTCACATTTGAGGATTCCAACGGCGAGAAAGCCCGATTATTTCTTTCAGTGGGCAACGGATATAAATCTCCTCGCAGTTTTGCCACTCTGTTTTCATTTACCGATCCAAAACTGAAATATCCTGAGATTACCGACAATGTGTGGAACAATATCATAAACGGACATGTTACACTTGACATGACCGGCGACGAATGTCGATTGTCTCTCGGCAGCCCCAAAGAGATTGACCGCCGACCCGGCTATAGCGGAGTCAGAGAGTTATGGGTATATGAAAACGGCACATACCTGATTTTTGAAGACGGATTGCTCCGGGAATTCCGCAATGCCAACATCCGACGGCAATAAACATTTGGAATATCGTAAACGTTATTAAGATAAACTCTTATCATAGAACGATGAAACTGAAATTTCTTGGCACCGGAACATCGACAGGGATTCCACAGATAATGTGCAACTGCGCAGTATGCCGCTCAGAGGACGAGCATGACAAACGATTGCGTGCATCGGCCATGGTCACGATCGGCGAAACAAATATACTTATAGATTGCGGACCCGACTTCCGCACCCAAATGCTACGAGCAGAAAGCCCCAAACTTGAAGCATTGCTTATCACCCATAGCCACTATGATCATGTGGGAGGTGTCGATGATTTGCGCCCCTATTGCACGATAGGCGACGGATTCCCGATATACTGCCGCCCCGATGTAGCCGAGGATCTGCGCAACCGTGTCCCATATTGTTTTGCCGAGCACCCCTACCCCGGAGTTCCGGCATTCAACCTGTATGAGATAGAGACAAAACCGTTTAAGATTGGTGACATATTGGTGAAACCTATTCCTGTAATGCACTATAAACTGCCAATAGTAGGATACAAAATCGGCAACTTGGCATATATTACCGATGCAAAGACCATTAGCGACAGCACCATTGAAATGTTGCAAGGTATCGACACATTGGTCATTAACGCTTTGCGCGTAAAAGAGCATATCTCACACATGAACCTGCAACAAGCGCTTGAAGTGATCGACCGAGTGAAACCGCGCATTGCTTATCTCACGCATCTGGGTCACGACATGGGTTCACACAACGAAGCATCGGCTCGGCTGCCGGAACATGTAAAAATCGCCTACGACGGTCTTTCGATTTTCATCCCCGACTGAACACGTCTTGCCTCCATTCCTTTAACTCCACCACATGAGCCGCCCGGCATACAGAGTTAAGCTATTTTCAATTTTTATTAGATAGGCCTGAAGGTTTCACTCTTCACTTAACTTCGCTTCAATCTCCTCAATAGTTGGTATCGTACCTTCCACCTTTTCGGGATAGAATTTTTCAAGGTCATATTCAGATATACCCAACGGTTGACTACTTGATTCCAATGCATATTGAGCTTGCACGCGATCTTTCTCTTTGCATATAAGCAAACCGATAGTTGGGTTGTCTCGACCATCTTTTCTTAGTTGGTGGTTGCAGGCAACAACATAGCCTCCCAATTGACCGATATCGCTAAATTCAAACTTGCCAATTTTCACTTCAATCACCACATAGCATGATAGATTAAGATTATAAAAAAGCAAGTCAATAAAGTTTTCCGTTTGACCGATTTGTAGGCGATACTCTTTACCGACATACGCGAAACCTGTACCCAATTCAGTCAAGAAATGGGTGATATTGTTTAGTAAGGCATCTTTTAGAATACGTTCATTATAAGGTCGGGTAATTCCTGTAAACGCAAAGTTGTATGGATCTTTGGTCAGTTCCTGTGCCAATCCGCTTGTAACATCAGGCAAAGTTGTCTTAAAATTAGTCAATGCTTTACCTTGTCGCTCATACATATCTGTGCTGATGAAGTTAAGCAACATTGAGCGACTCCACCCATTTTCTATAGTTTGACGTATATAGAACATGGCCTTAGCAACATCACCTTTAACCTTATCCATTATTAAGCAATGGTGTCGCCATGGAATGTCAAATATTCCACCAAGCTGGCGGAAATTTTCGATGTCAGTAAATTTTCCCTCAAGTTGGTGGAAAATTTCATTTGAAGGATTATATAATTGATAGAACTTACGGCAATAATAGATATTAGTCTTTGACAATCCACTTGCATTAGGCATTTCTTTCTTCAAATCTTTACTAAGCTGTGTTATCACGCTCTCACCCCACCGTTGTTCAACGTTCATTTCCACAATATCACGCCCCAACAACCAATTATACTTCAATTGTTCGGTGTTAACTTTTACTGCAGCCTTAATCTGACTTTGACGATAACGTTTACATAGTTCTTGCACCCACTGAGCGTAATCTTTATCCAATATGCTTATAGACCTACTCATACCCTTTGTGATTTTAGATATTGCTTATGTTCTCTCTTATTACTAACTCTTTTATGCCGTTTATATCTTCTATTGGAAACTTCTAAGGGGACAAACATCTTTGATGCTCCAATTAATATTTAACATTGTTGAAATTAAGAAGTTGTTGAAATTTTCCTATAACTTTGTTTGTAACAAAATTAGTGATTTTATTTCATTTAACTGCACGCGGAAGAATTTATCTTGTTCGCTCTGATTTTCAGAACAACTAAGAAGATAGAGAAAGTCCAATTGGTCGATGAGACTAATTGGACTTTCTGTTTAAGGGAATTTATAGCGATTCCCTCAAGCTATCGGTATTTTATTCTTTTGCTTCCCAGCCGAGGGCGCTTGCTCCAAGAACGGCAGCGTCGGCCTCTTTAAGCTCTGAGAGGAGAAGTTTCACTTTGCCTTTCCATATTGAAAGCATATTTTTCTCCATTGAGTTGCGCAACGGCTTCATGAGCAACTCTCCGCTTTTTGCGAGACCGCCAAAGAGAATGAATGCCTCGGGCGCCGAGAACACAGTAAAGTCGGCCAATGCTTCACCCAACAAATTGCCTGTGAATTCAAATATATCTTTAGCCAATTTATCTCCGGCAATAGCTGCATCATATACATCTTTTGATGTGATGTCTTCTGTGGGTATGTTACGAAGGAGTGAATCATCGGTGCGGGCTTCGAGAAATTCGCGCGCAGTACGAGCCACTCCTGTAGCCGAGCAATATGCTTCAAGACAGCCTGTGCGTCCACAACCACACAGACGACCATTGTTGCGTTTCACAATCACATGACCCAACTCTCCTGCAAATCCGTCGTGACCGTAAACCAATTGACCGTTAATCACAATACCGCTTCCGACTCCGGTGCCAAGCGTGATCATTATAAAATCTTTCAATCCGCGAGCGGCTCCGTAGGTCATTTCACCGATAGCGGCAGCATTGGCATCGTTGGTGATTGCTACAGGAATGCCAAATTTTTCACTCACCAATTGAGCCAAAGGTATGGGAGTGGACCAAGGCAGGTTCACACCGTCTTCAATGATTCCGGTGTAGTAATTGGCATTGGGCGCACCGATACCGATACCATGCACTTTACCTACAGCATCGTTGGCTTCGATTAATTTTGTAGTTTCTGCATATAGCTCATCAATATAGTCATTGATATTGCTATGTTTCTGGGTTTTTATTGAGGAGGTTGCAATAACAACTCCGCGGGCATCAACGATGCCAAACACGGTATTGGTACCGCCAATATCGATACCGACTACATAGGGTTTACTCATGATTACTGTTTTTTGAGGTTAAAAAGATTTATTTCTACAAAGGTAAACAATTCAAACAGAAAAATCATCACTCTCAGCCGATAAAAACAGTCTTATTATACTTATTTTTGTTGCATTAGAAATTGTTTAAATTTTATTTCGAGATTATTTAAGTACTGTCTTGGAATGAAATTTTAGATAAATTGTGCCGGGAATAACCTTAAACAGCTCCTAATTTTTCCATTTTATTTTTCACATCTATCAAAGCCTGTTCAAAGTCAAAGTCCTTGCTGAATTTGCGAGTTTCGCCCTCGACCGAAAAATACCATGACGGCTTGCCCTCTTTTACCGCATATCCTATCTGAAATGCGTCATCGGTGATGTAATAGCATTTTAAGGTCTTGCTCTCGTTGCAGTCTTTCTCGCATTGCAATTTCAAGCGTTTTACGGCATCGATAATCTTAATCAGATCTTCGTAGGCAATAACCTCTGTTGACTTATCGCGACCTACGGTAATCATCAGGAAGCAGGTAACTGCACCGGTTTCAAAATCCATATATTGGCGTATCTTGGCCGAGCCGATTATCGCCTCGCTCGTCTTAAATTCAGGAATCTCGTGATCGGCATATCTCACAAAACCGTCACGTTTGGAAATGAATTTAAGATATTTTGTTTCTATCGTAATTCCGGTCTTGTCGTCACCACCGCTAATGACATTCTTTACAATCGAGCCGACCTCTATCGCAGCGTTTCCGCTTACTGCGGCTATTGCCACCAAAAATAAAATAATAACACGCTTCATAACCATTCTGTTTTAAAGGAGTTTATATAAATTGCTTTTGTGATGATAATAGAATCAAAGAAAAACTTTAAGAGCTCCGATTGAAATTTAATATTGAGGGATTTATAGAAGTTCACTTTAATTAAAAATCCAGACGCGGATAATTTTTACGGACATCTTCTATCTTATAGCAAGAAAAATGCCACCATTCGCAAGATTCGACATCAAATCCGACCGAGGTCATAACCTCTCTCAGTAATTTGCGGTTTGCAAATGCTTCCCGGCTCAAAGAGCCATTTTCAAGATTTGAAAGTTCATTATCGGTATGCGACAACGGGCTGAAGTTGTCAAATCCCGTACCCATATCGAGAGGCACACCCTTATATAATATCGAAACATCTACAGCACAACCATAACAATGATGTCCTCCAGAATAAGGATTTGCTACATATTGTTCAAACTCTGTTCCTTGCACCTTATCATACATCATTTTCTGCGCACTCAACGGACGTGCGGCATCATACACAACAAGCGCATAATCAATAGATTTATTTTTCAATCGCCGTTGCGCATCAATCAATCTCGCCGCAACTTCGGGACGCAGATAGGCTCTGCTCAAATCTCCATACATATTAACACCCATAAAATTATCGATGCCGGCATATTTTAAATCAACAACAATTGTACTGTCGAGTTCTTGGACATCAGCAAATCCAATGCGTACAAACTCCTGTTCATAGTCGATAGCAAAAGCCCGCAATGCGCCAATAATCGCCATAAATATAACAATACCATATCTTATCATATTGCAAATATAGCGATTTATCCCCAATATCACGTCCTCTTTTTCTCCACTAAATTTCCGACTATGAATTTTTCCTCAATTGAGGCTTGCTCCATCCGACATCCCCGGCAGAAAAAAATGCATCAACACAGCCAAATATCCCATGGCTATATCGATGCATTTATATCTCAGTCTAATCTGAAAGATTATTCTGAAACTGTTCCGTCTTCTCTGAATTTTATTGTTCCGTTAATTACGAATTCATCATCACCTCTTTTGAATGTGTAGTTGTCAAATGACAATGTGATATTTTTTTCAGAAATATTTTCTACGATAACCCGCCCCCGAAGTTCCTCATAACTCGAAAAATAGATACCTGTCCATGAATGATACCTTATAATAGATATGGATAATTCATCGTCTTTCTTAAAACCGGAACCGCATTTAAAGTCGAAATAAATAAAACCATCTTTCTCGCTTTGTAAAAATGCGCTAAAATAAGTCTTGACATGGCCGTAGTAATCGTAAGTATGAGAATAAACGCAATTCGATGTCGGTTTTAGTTTCTCGCCATTAGCAATAACACATTCTGTCGAGGAGTTATCTTCTTCAGGTTCATCATTGTTGCTGTCACATGATGAAAGTAAAAATGAGGTGGCAAAAAATGCCACCACCATTAAAATGATTAACGATTTGGGGTTCATACTTAGAACTTGTATGTTACCCCGATAGAAACTACGGCTTGATCCCATGTGCTGATTAGGGTATATTTCAATTCGGCACCGATAGTGAGATTTTTAGAAATAGAATATTCTGCACCACCACCTATATTAACGCCAAATTTTCCGCCGTTGGCATAAACGGTACCAGGTTTTACAGTATCTTTGTATTCATCAGGAATATCTTGTACCCACTCATATTTTACTCTTGTGTATGTTAATCCAGCTAATGGATATACATTGATTTTATCCGAAATATTAAAAAGGTAGTGTGCAGTTAAGTAAAATGTAAAAAATAACCTGCATCACTTTAAGCATATGATCAAGCGA
>CAZBUT010000017.1:0-11327 GCA_964495165.1 uncultured Muribaculaceae bacterium
ATCTACGGTGGTTTATCATTTTACCAACGGAAAGAGGTAAAAGATGCCATTGCCTATTTCAGGCTGTCGATCAATCCCAATGATGACGAAGCATTAAAACGCGTGATAAATTATCCGTCACGAGGCATTGGAGAAACAACTCTAAATAAGTTGACTCGGTACGCAATCGACAAAAAGATAAGTATTTGGGACGTTATATCTGATCCGAGCATATTCAGCGTGATTAACATTAATGCAGGTACAGCCAAGAAACTTAATCAGTTTCACGATCTTATAGCATCATTTATTGAATTGAATGAACAAGGACATGACGCTGAAACTGTTGCAGAACAGATTATAAAAGATACCAAACTGCTAAGCTGCCTTATCAGTGACACAACTCCTGAAAGCATCTCAAAACAAGAAAACCTCTCAGAACTTATTAACGGTGTCAAAGAATTTACGGCATCAAAACGCGAAGAAAGCGCAGAATCAAACATATCATTGAACGATTTCCTTGCTGAAGTGTCTCTCGCTACAGACCAAGACTCGCAAGATACAGCAGAAGAGCGCGTGACTTTAATGACTGTACATGCAGCTAAAGGGCTTGAGTTTGCCAATGTTTTTATTGTAGGAGTTGAAGAAGAACTATTCCCTTCAGCTATGAGTTGTGGCTCGCTTCAAGAAATCGAAGAAGAACGCAGACTTCTATATGTTGCAATTACTCGAGCCAAAGATTTTTGTATGCTTTCGTATGCATCATCTCGATTTCGCAACGGTCAGACAAACACTTGTTCACCATCCCGATTCATACGCGACATAGATCCACAATACCTGCAAATGTGTTCAGGCAGCACAATTGAGAAATTCAGCAATCCGATTGACAACTACCGCTCATCATTTCATTCTCAGCCATACCCCACTAAAACGCCCCGACAACATATTACAAAATCTTCTGTTGTTTCCCACCAAAACTACACGAAACAACCGACACCAATTCAGCAGAGCGACATAACCGGACAGCATAGTGCTACAGAACTACGTGAGAACATGTTAATCGAACATAGTCGTTTTGGAACCGGCACAATAACCCGAGTGGATACAACATCGCCAGACCACCGTATTACTGTAATATTTGACAATGTCGGCGAAAAGACATTATTACTTAAATTCGCAAAATTCAATATATTAGGATAATGAAAAAAGATCAGATACTCACGCCGTTCTATATTGTTTACGAAGATCGGTTACGCAATAACCTAAAATTGATTGACCGTATCAAAAAGGAGGCAGGCGTTAATATCATAATGGCATTTAAAGCAAATGCATTATGGCGCACTTTCCCGATTATTCGAGAATATTGCCAAGCGGCAACTGCCAGTTCTTTAAACGAGATGCGGCTCGGAAACGAAGAGTTGGGTAATGAAATTCATTCCTACTGTCCGGCGTATACTCCAGATACTATTAAGGAATATATAGACGGCAGTACACATATAACATTCAATTCTGTCGGTCAATGGAAGCGATTCCGGAATGACATAGAATCTCATAACTCAACCAATGGGTGCAGGCACGTTTCCCCCGGATTGCGTGTAAATCCCCTATGTTCGGTCATAGAAACCGATATATACAATCCGGCATTACCAGGATCTCGTTTCGGGGTTACTGCCATGCAATTAAACGGAGTTTTCCCCGAAGGCATCGAGGGCTTGCATTTCCACTCATTATGCGAGTCAACATCATATGACCTTGCAAAGGTGCTTGAGGCTTTTGAAAATCAATTTGGTCGGTATCTACCAAAAGTAAAATGGGTAAACATGGGAGGTGGTCACCTCATGACACGTAAAGGCTACGACGTAGAGCATCTCATTTCCCTGCTTAAAGATTTTCGTTCACGATACCCGTGGCTGGAGGTCATATTGGAGCCCGGGAGTGCATTCACATGGCGCACAGGAGATCTTATTACTTCTGTTGTTGATGTTGTCGAAAATCAAGGTGTTAAAACCGCAATAGTAGATGTTTCATTTGCCTGTCACATGCCCGATTGTCTTGAAATGCCATATAAACCGGCTATTGCTGAAAGTGTAGATGTTTCATCTTCATTACCAACCTACCGCCTTGGAGGTAATTCTTGCCTCAGTGGAGATTTTGTTGGCGATTGGAGTTTTGCCAAGCCTCTCGAAATAGGAGACCGACTCACTCTTGAAGACATGAACCACTATACTACCGTAAAAACCAACATGTTTAACGGCATACAGCATCCGGCAATCGTATTATGCCACTCAAATGGAGATTGTGAATACCTCAGGCAATTCACTTACGCCGATTATAAATCACGTATGAGTTAATCCAAACAAGATTATGCCACGTTTCTCTGTAATTGTACCGGTTTACAACCGCATCGAGGAAGTCGATGACTTACTCCAAAGCCTATCGACACAGTCATGTAAAGACTTTGAGATTGTTATTGTTGAAGACGGTTCATCAAAACCGTGTGAAGATACCGTAAAACGGTATGCAGAAAAGATTGATGTAAAATATTTCTTTAAAGAAAATGAAGGCAGGTCTATTGCTCGCAACCATGGACTTGAACGTGCCACCGGCGATTACTTCATATTCTTTGACTCTGATTGTGTGATTCCTCCCGACTACTTCAAAATATTGTCTTCATCACTTGATAACAATCCCGTTGACTGCTTCGGAGGTCCCGATGCCGCTCATGAATCATTCTCTGATACCCAAAAAGCGATTAACTACTCGATGACATCATTCCTCACCACAGGAGGCATAAGAGGAGGTAAAGTGCAACTTGAAAAATTTGTACCTCGAACATTCAACATGGGATATTCACGTCGAGTGTGGGAAACCGTTGGTGGTTTCAGAGAGATGTTTTCAGAAGATATAGACATGAGTACACGCATTCGCCAAGCCGGATTCTCTATAGGTTTGATTCGTGATGCATATGTCTATCATAAACGGAGGGTGAATATGAGATTATTCGCCCGACAGGTATATGTGTTTGGCATGTCGCGCATCACTCTTAAATTGTTATATCCCGATTCACTCAAATTGGTACACACGCTTCCTGCTATATTTGTTTTAGGTTCGGCTTTGCTAATTCTGCTATCATGTATTGTCTCGTGGTGGTTCATTACACCGCTACTCGCCTATTTTATTGCCATATTCATTACAGCCCTAATATCCACAAAATCTTTAGCGATTGCTTGTAAAGCATTACCTGCAAGCATAATACAACTTGGCGGATATGGTTGTGGGTTTATCAACGCTTTTACTCGCAAGATTTTATTGCAGAAAGGGCGCAATATCGACGAAGAAATAAAAATACGCAAAGGAAAATAAATTGTATGACCGATAAACAACAAGAACCGACAAGCCGTTTCGGGCGCATTTCAGATCTTGACGATAGCGACAAACCTCGTGAAAAAGCTCTGAAACATGGCATTACACAACTTTCAAACGCCGAATTGCTTGCTATTGTTTTCGGTAGTGGTCTGCCTGGGAAATCTGTTATTCAGCTGAGTCAGGAAATTCTTGCGAGTTGCGATAACCGTCTCTCTCGACTTTCACGTATGTCTATACATGAGGTGGTAAGTAAATACAATGGTATCGGTCCTGCTAAAGCGATTACACTTGCCGCTGCTTTTGAATTGAGTAACCGTTGTCGTGATGAATTCGATTCAGATCCACAGATAACAAGTAGCGAAGATGTGTATAAGCTCATGCGAACGCGTCTTGAAAGGCTAAACTATGAGGAATTTTGGATTCTGATGCTTTCACGAGGCAACAAAGTAATATATGAAGAGAGATTAAGCAAAGGAGGAACGGCAAGCACTGTTGTTGACCCAAAACTTGTGTTCAAAAGCGTAATTGACAAACTTGCATCTGGCATTATTCTTGTACACAACCATCCCTCAGGCAATTGCAAACCCAGTCCCGAAGATGACAAATTGACTCAAAGGCTGAAGGAGTGTGGTAAAATACTTGATGTGAGAATTCTTGATCATGTGATTATAACTCCCGACAATTTTTACTCCTATACCGACAACGGTCGTTTATAAAGATACAGATATGAAACGTTTACTGCTCAGCATAATTCTGCTTATAACCATAATCGGATCGATTCAGTTGGCAACACATTTCGTTGCCAATAAAGCATCTAATGAATCGCCCGACAGCACATTGACCGAAATAGACTCTATAATGGAGGACATCACTCCCCCTACCCCAACCTATTAAGATACAACACCGACTATCCTATTTCATAAAAACGAGATAAACTGCTGCGACAAGAAAACAAAATGCAAGAATGTGATTCCAACGTATCTCGGTTCCCTCAAAGGCAACCAGACTAAATACGACAAACACAACAAGCGTTATTACCTCCTGCATAACTTTGAGCTGAATCAACGAGAATGGCCCCCCGTTGCCTTCAAAGCCTATGCGATTGGCTGGCACTTGACAACAATATTCAAAAAAGGCTATCGCCCACGAAAACAATATCACGGCATACAATGGCCAATTGGTTGACACGCCTGCCGAATGTAATTTTAAATGACCATACCATGCAAATGTCATAAAAACATTAGACACGATCAACAGCAATATAGTCCAGATTACTGCACTCATTTTCGGATAAATTTTATCGTTTAATCATTTCTTTTTGACTCACGCAATTTTAGTCCTTTCTCATAGCCTTCAAGACTCAACACCTTCATTTGATCAATATATTTCTTCACAAGATCCATGTCAAGGTAATGGCTTCCACTGCCTCGTTTTATAGAAAACACCTCATGCTTTCTGGCTACGACCTCATCACATAACACACTGCGACCGGTCTCCTCATAAGGTTGCAATTGAGACGGGACTTCGTCTACCATTACAGGCACGACATAGGAACAAGGCGGATAACCTATCATCGTCCACATAATCGACAGTGACGGATTTTCACCCGGCAACACTCCTTCTATCACAACAGAGGCACTTGATGAGCGACGTGGTATAAAATCCTGGTCAACGACCCAACGATCGTCTCCGTCAACAAAATCACGTCCTATTAACGAATGGTAAAACGACCGCGAGATATTTTCTGTAAATGTCGCAGCTGTAACAGAATCGCCCTCTATATATGGAGCAAGCAAGTATTTTGCATTAGCCTCTCTAATATAGCCATATCCGCCATCTGTATTGCGACAATGAGAGTAATTAGTACGCACAAGCACTCCGTTCTCTGCTCCCGAAAGCGGATATTTTGTGTATTTAAAATCATCTGTCTCATAATAAGCCCCGTTTCCTGTTGCATCTATCAAACCGAAATTGGCTTGCACACCCATTGGCTTAGGCAATGTGTCAAGCATATTTTCAAAATCTTCAACCGTGCGACAACGACTTAATGCCATTGCCATCACTATACCTTCTCGGTCTTTATATTCTGTTGTGTCGGGTGCTAAATTATAAGATGCTGTATTCATAATAGCAAATCCGACTTCATTCATACCCAACCACGCATCTCTGAACGTTGAGTCGCCAGCATTATACAAAGCGACATAATCATATTCACCATCATTACGAGCCTCAATGCGAGCCACCACATTATCTTCAACTCCCGTATCACGGTGTTTCCACAATAATGGTCGCCCATTTTTTGATGCCTTACCACTAACAATAGCCGATGTACAGGCCAATCCTACGCCGGTTATAACTGCAATCAATACAGTAAAAACTATTATTCGTTTATTCACGTTATTAATATATTAGAAATTATGACTGCAAAATTACATTTTTATCTCTTAACTGCTTTGACCGCTCATGTAATTTTTTTAATTTTACCGATAAATATCCAATATAGCTGCAATGGACAACGAAAAATATATATATGAACTTAGAATGAAGGTGCGCGATTATGAAGTCGACTCCGAAGGAATCGTAAATAATGCAAACTATCTTCATTATCTTGAGCACACGCGTCACGAATTTTGCCACCACGCCGGATTTTCGTTTCGCGACATGCACAATAAGGGCATCGATCCCGTATTGCGGAAAGTAGAGATCGAATACATTACTCCATTGGGACTCGGAGATGAAATGATAAGCAAACTTTGGCTATCAAGACAAGGGGCAAGATTTATCTTCAATCAAGATATATACACTCCCGATGGTCGTCCTGTAGTTAAAGCCACAGTGAGTTGTGTATGCCTTGAAAACGGGCGACTTACTCGAGGCGACATTTTGGCTGATGCTTTTAAAGAATACCTTGCATAATATGGATCTAACCTATCACATAGCATTTGCATCTCTGAAAGGTATTAATCGTACTCTTGCTGATGAAATCCTCGCCCGTGTAGGAAATGAGGAAACATTTTTTACAGCGTCAGAACAGCAACTGGCTTCTGTGTTAGGTTTCAAAAACAAACTTCTTGGCAGAGCCTACAGAGATGAAGTGCTTGAAAAGGCTCAGCGTGAAAACGAGTTTATATCAAACAACAACGTCCGAGCAATATATTACACCGATGATTTGTTCCCATGTCGTTTTGCAGATTGCGACGATGCGCCTTTGATTTTATACACGACAGGAAATTGCGACTTAAATGCAAGCCACATTGTCAGTATTGTCGGCACACGACATGCGACCCCATACGGTATCGACTTTACAACACGTTTGGTTGAGGATCTTGCCAAATCAATTGACAATCTTGTTATCGTCAGCGGATTAGCTTATGGCATTGACATTGCAGCCCATAATGCCTCGTTGCGCAACAATGTGCCCACTATAGCTGTCCTTGCGCATGGGCTTAATATGATATATCCGGCATCACACCGCAATATTGCAGCCGATATTGCCCGAAATGGCGGTATGCTCGTTACAGACTATCGCTCGATTGATCCAATACACAAAGGCAATTTCGTTGCACGTAACCGCATTGTTGCATCACTTTGCGACTGCCTCGTTGTAGCTGAATCAGCCGAAAAAGGAGGAGCGCTCATCACGGCAGGAATCGCGTCATGCTACAATCGGGACGTATTTGCATTGCCAGGACGTACTTCCGACAAATATAGTGCCGGTTGCAATCGATTGATATCTTCAAATGTTGCCGCATTGATTGAAAACGCCGACGATATTATCAAATTAATGCGCTGGACACCAAAAGTCCAAGAAGGAGAGCAAACTACATTACCAATCGAACTATCGGAAGATGAGCAACACGTAGTTGATTATCTCACTTCTCATGGTGAAGCTCAGATCAATCAGTTATGTGTAGTGCTCAACTATCCAATAGCCAAACTCATGTCTCTGCTCATCGACATGGAATTCAAAGGACTCGTTTTGACTTACCCCGGTGGTCGTTACCGGCTTGCATAATTTACAATCACTTAAATCACAAAAACAATGACACCAAAGATTATTGCTCCTTCCGAAATGATAATAAATGCCGACGGCAGTATCTTTCATTTGCATATCCGTCCCGATCAACTTGCCGACCGTATAATTCTTGTTGGAGACCCGGCGCGAGTTAATATGGTTGCTTCATGTTTCGATAAGAAAACTTTTGAAGTGTCATCGCGCGAATTTCATACTATAGGGGGCGTATACCGAGGTAAACCGATTATGTGTTTAAGTCATGGTATTGGACCCGACAACATTGATATAGTTATGACCGAGTTAGATGCTCTCGCAAATATAGATTTTTCTACACGGGAAATCAAGAGCGAACATCGCACCCTAACTCTTGTACGGATTGGTACATCGGGAGCCTTACAACCCGAGTTAAAGGTAGGAACACCCGTAATAGCTGAAAAAGCAATCGGATTTGATGGCGTTCTTAACTTCTATGCAGGGCGTAACGACATTGCCGATTTACAATTTGAGCAAGCATTCTGCGCTCATACTCAGTGGAGTCAGCTATGGGCTAAACCCTACGTCGTTGATGCTGATGCCGACCTCGTCGCTCAAATTGGAGGAGACGACATGGTAAAAGGAAATACAATTTCAGCAATAGGATTTTACGGGCCACAAGGAAGAGAATTGCGATTGGCTCTTGCCCACCCTCAATTAAACAGTTTGATAGAGTCATTTAGATTTAACGGACGTAAAGTAACAAATTACGAAATGGAAAGTGCTCCTCTGCAAGGCCTTGCACGTATGCTCGGACACCGCGCCATGACCGTATGCTCTATCATTGCCAACCGCATGAACCACGACGCTACACCCAATTATAAAACGGCTATGGAAGACCTCGTAGCCACTGTACTTGACCGTATATAGCTACACTTCTATACTCGGATTTAAACGCTGTAAATGATTAATAAAATCTGTTCGATTTTTCGGCGAAATGACAATACTTTTACGCTTTCCGGTTCTTATTTCCAACCGGTCAAAAGAAAGAGCCGGAGCGCTTAGCCAATTACTCGTCGGGTAAATTGCTGTCATGTCATCAATTTTATATTTTGAGTCATAAAGCACCCCACATTTCACACGCAATGTGCGTTTCTCGTCGTCGACCACATACTTGGTATTCAACCAAATATTACCCATTAACAATATTACAGGTAATATTGACGGGATAAATATGACAGATAATTTTCCCCACTCAGTTATGTCTGTATCAATATACGCCCAAATGACAAAGACAATTATGACAAATAAAATTACTATCCACAACCAATGATCGATTTTTGAACGATAAATTTTCATGTCTAAATGCTATTAATTTATCAGCGTTGCAAACTAAAATCACTTCTTATAACTTCCTAAGCACTCTGCAAGGATTCCCGACCGCAATAACATTGGCAGGAATATCTTTAGTAACAACGCTGCCTGCTCCTATCACCGTATTATCACCAATTGTCACCCCAGGCAACACCGTAACATTAGCACCGATCCACACATTGTTTCCGACCACAATCTCATGAGCAAATTCCAATCCGGCATTACGCCTATCAACATCAAGAGGATGTCCTGCTGTATGAAATCCACATGAGGGACCTATAAACACATTATCGCCAAACTTTACTTTTGCGCCGTCAAGAATCACAAGGTTATGATTGGCAAAAAAGTTCTCGCCAATCTCTATATTATATCCATAATCACAATAAAATGGAGACAATATCTCAAAACACTTTCCCGTCTTACCAAGCAAACGACGCAATACAGCATTTCGTTCTTCAGTCAAAGACGGCAACATCGCATTAAATTTATGGCACAAATCCTTACACTTAAGGCGTTCCTTCACCAATTGAGCATCATGATTTGCATTATACAGTCCACCGGATTCACACTTATCTTTCTCCGTCATATCTTAATCAACAAATAAATCTAATCTGTTACTTTATATATGCGGCCTTCGATCAATGACACATAGGTTGCACCGGTTGTCGGGTCTATATCTATACCATTTATCTCCGATACGCCAAGATCGTAAATCTGTTCGACCGATTGTGATTTCGGATCGACAGCCACTACCTTGCCTTGTCGTGAACCGGCAATTGCCAAGCCTATGCTGTTTTCTGCTACTATACATGGAGCATGTTCATATCCGAGTGTCATATCTACGATCCACAATTCCTTAAATTCACGTCCTTCTGTTGATACAGCAACAAGCTCTCCGTCCATAGTCTTGGAATACACTCGTTTACCGTCATTGCTCACGCCTAAACTCTCACGGTACTTGTGGTCTTTGTTACGCCAGATTGTCTCTCCTGTATTGCGATCTATTGCAGTCATATACCTATCGGGTGCAACAATGAAAACTTTATCATCAGTTACAACCGGAACTACGTTACCGGGACCGAGTTGATTATTTTTCTTGCCATTGTTCCATTTCCATTTCAATTGTCCGGTAGTGGCATCGAGACAATATAAATAAGTGTCCCATGCACCAAATATTACATCGTCACCATTGATAACGGGTGCTGCCTGACAATAATTATTTATCGAGTCAAACCGCCACACCAATCGGCGTGTAGCAATATTCCATTTCTCCATTTTCTTATACCCACCAAGATAAAGAGAATTTCCAATGCACACTCCGTCGGCAACATAAGCCCCCGAAGATGCATCACGCTGCACTATTTCACCGGTTTTGCGATCAAGCCATAGCAGTTCTTTTGCGGCTGAAGGCACGATTAGATAATCCCCTGCTACGATAGGACGTGCAAATAATGACGCTCCGGTCGCAACCGACCATAATTCCTTATTCTTGTCATTTTTAGAAACAGCTTTTACATCGCCCAACGATGTGCCAAAGTATATAGCATCTTCATCAATGGCAAGCCGGGTAAATATTGACGCATCACTTTCATATATCATCTGACCGTCGTTTGTTTCCGCAACATCGGCAGACGAATGTGCATCGGGATTCACTGCTGCAAACGCATCAACTCTCACGGCGTCTTGTCCTAAACGTTTATTCAAAAATATAACAGAATCGGGTGTTACGTCCATAATAGTGTAACCATAGTCACCATTTTTCTTGTCAAGCGAACGCACCATCATACAATTAATTTTGCCTATCTCACTCTGATATTTCTCATATTTGTGATAGTGACCATTGACATGGGCTATTACAGGATATTTTTTAAGGAAGTCACAATATACCTGATAATTATCTAAGTCTTTCAGTAGCGGATAGTGATTAAACGAAACAACCCTCTTGCCCTCTTTTACCTTCTCTGCAAGCGTTTTATCAAGCCAATAAAGATCCTCTTGCTTAACGTGTCCATCACCCATTTTCATATACGGACCGCAAGCAATACCGATAATTACCAAGTCATCTACCTCAGCCACAAAACGGTCATTACCCCACAGGTCAAAAATAGTCTTGGTTGCGCTTTGTGACCATGTGGTCTCATGGTTTCCCGGCAACACATATAGCGGATGGGTGATTCCGTCAAGTATCGATTTTACATTTATCAACTCGGCATCAGAACCTTCATTGGATAAGTCTCCATTCATCACCACAATATCGGCATCGATTTCATTAATTTCTGCTACAGCCTTTTTAAGCATGGTTTCACATTCATTTCCGGGTACGACATGTACATCGGCAAGAACCACTATGCGTGTAGCATTCATAAACAGCGGAGCGACCAACAACATGGCACCAGCCACCAAAGATCTAAATCTCATTGTTACTTAATTTACAGGAACTTCTATAAAATTCCATAGGTTAATAATTCTTGATTTGACATTTCACAGCGTAAAGATAGGAAAATAACATCAGAATTTCGTATTTTTGCAACAGAATTATCTATGAAAAGAATTGACCGCGAAACCGTACAACGTATTATTGACACTGCCGATATAGTCGAGGTGGTGAGTGACTTTGTAAACC
>CAZBUT010000018.1:0-11287 GCA_964495165.1 uncultured Muribaculaceae bacterium
AATGTCGTTTACGACAATTGCGATCTGCTGACCAAATGCAGGTTCTTCTTGTACTGGAGTCAAAGTTGAAGGAGCTGTAAAGTCAAACGTAGCCGTTAGGGCTGATGCACTCAACATTGTATAAGTAGCTTCAACAACTGCGCTGTTTGCCATCCCTTCTTTAACTGCGATAGCTTTTACAGTAACTTCTTTGCCGGGGACAAATGGAGTTGAATAAAGTGAGCCATTGGTTTCGCTTGGTTCTGTTCCATCGACTGTGAAGTAGATAGAAGCGCCTTCGGTAGCACAAGTGATTGAAATTTCTTGTGTGGGAGCGATAGCACCACTTGCAGGATTGAATACGGGAGCTTCAACAACTTCAAGACCTGACGCTGAAGTAATTTCAATCGGCAAAATCTGAACATTTGTATTGTAGCAAGAGATAAATCCTACGACCGTGAGGTTTTCGCCTGTCGGCACTGTTATTTTGGCAGAATTATACATCGTAGCAGAGCCGGTAGCATCTGTGATTGTATATGAATACGTTGTGCTCTCAGGAACAGTTACACCCTCGATTTTGATATAAGCGAGCAGATTGTCAAGAGCAATCTCTTCAAGAGTGATAACCTCAGGTTCGATTGCTGTGCCGGCAACAGCTGTTGCAAAGTTTGCGGCATCTTCGGGCTTCATTTGAGGCAATCCGTTATATGGCGACCATGTACCTTTGATTCCTGTGAGTTGGTCACCCTTGGCGTATGTTGGTAGAGAAGAGCTATAAACTACCATTTTACCTGTTGCATCTTGAACAAAAAGATATGAACCTGCTTGATCGACAACTGAGACCGTTCCTGTTATAGTAACAGCATTAGAACGGTCGGCATTTTCGATAAATTCTGCGATATTTGCGACTTCAGTCTTAACCTCGACAATCGGCTTATCTGTTGCAGTTGCACCAAGTTGATACAACGAAGGCAACAAGCCTGATGAAGAGCTGTATGAGCCCCAAGATGTATAATTTGTGCTATATTGCATGTATTTATTTACTGAGGTATTGGTGATTTTAGCGCTACCATCTTCTTGTGCTTCGATTGTCCACACAGCACCTTCTGCCGGTTGTTCTGTTGCAACATCAAATGAATTGAATGTTTCGGTCTGATACAAGTATCGGCCATAAGAGTCTTGAATTGTGTAACCTCCGTTGACTGCAGTGATTGTAAACGCATTTGTTTCATCGGTTTGTTCAATATAACCGTCTGTAGGCGTTACCGATGCGGTTCCAAGATAACCATGAGAATAGCTTTCGGCAAGAGGAGCGGCAGCAACCGCTTCGTTGGCAACTAAAAGGTATTTCTCTCCCGAAGTTACGGTTGTTACATATCCAAATTTCAATTTTTCAGACGGAGCTACAGGCTCAGTAGTTGTTCCGTCACCCTTGCTCAATGTATAAGCAGTGATGTTTTTGAACCCTGGCAGACCGCAATATTTCATTATATCGCCACAGAAAGTAACGGTATAACCCAAAACTGTCGGGTTGTCTTTTAGGTTAACAGCTTTGCGAACATCAGAACCTGTTGACAATTGAATTGGCACGCAATTATTTACATCTGTTTCTGAAGCAGCTTCTGCAATAATAATGTTAGTTGCAGATACTCCATCAACACCAAATACTGCACTTGTTGCACTTCCGCTTGACAGATTGCCTACGATATAACCTTTTACCCACACGCCGGTTTCAACAGCTTCAGACGTGCTTGTGGGAGCCTTAGCGATTACCTCGGCTACTGTGTAAGGATCAGCCTCAGTGCCTGTTCCTGCATAAACAGCAAAGAAGCTACCCAAACATAGACATGAAAGTAAAAATTTCTTCATACAATTAAGTTTTAAGTTAATAAACTGATTTTCCTTTGCACACAAAGATACATTATTTCATTTAAATTATCAATTACAAAAATGTAAATTTTTTAATTAAATCAAACATAATATCTGCTATTTTCTGTTTGTATTATCATAAATCACTAAATTTGCAACATGGAAAAGAAAACTATATGGGATCTTCAACGCGACTCGCTTGAACAGTACAAGGAAAAAAGTAAATTACCAATTGTCATTGTACTTGACAACGTGCGCAGCCTGAACAACGTTGGATCGATATTCCGTACATGCGATGCATTTCTCGTTGAAAAAATCATACTATGCGGCATAACTGCCACACCACCATCTCCTGAAATCCATAAAACCGCGCTCGGAGCAGAAGATTCTGTAGCTTGGGAATACCACTCATCAACCAAAGATTGCATCAAGCAATTGAAACAATCGGGGTGCACAATATGTTGCCTCGAGCAAGTAAAAGGCAGCATTGAGTTACAAAATTATCTCCCAAGCAAAAAAGAAACTTATGCAATCGTTCTTGGCAACGAGGTCAATGGCGTAGAACAAGAGGTTGTAAACATGTCAGATGCATGTCTCGAAATTCCACAATTTGGCACAAAACACTCTCTAAATGTTTCTGTTTCGGGAGGGATTGCAATTTGGCATTTTTTCAAAACACTCATTGATTGACTATACGCGCTCTCACGGCTTGCTCATCGATACGTATCTGAGCCGTCAATGCGTCCAGAGACTCAAACCTGCGCTCTTCGCGCAGATAATCGACAAACTCTACCCGCAACTGCTTCCCATATAAATCGCCGCTGAAGTCAAGTATATGCGTCTCAATTGTCGCTATCGCACCGGTTTGATCAACAGTCGGGCGGTATCCGATATTCACCATTGCGGCGTGGCACTGCCCATCAACTTTGACTTTTGAGGCATATACCCCTACAGGCGGAATCAGTTTTTTTGCATCTTGCACATCAACATTGGCAGTAGGAAAACCTAAACGGCGTCCCAATTGTTTTCCCGGAACAACTTCTCCTGCAATAAAATAATCATATCCCAAAGCTTTATTGGCTTCAACGACCTTGCGGTTTCTCAACAACGAGCGTATAAGAGAAGAACTCACATTGGGACACTCTTGTGCCTCAAATACCTCAACCCCGATTTCTTTACCATACCGTTTATAATCTTCCATAGATGATTCCCGGTCGGAACCAAAACGATTATTAAACCCCACAACAAAAGCATCGACATTGTGCCTACGGTGCATCTCTGCCAAAAATTCACGTGACGTCAAATTACGCATGACACCGTCAAACTCAAGCACTTGCACTTGATCTACTCCGGCATCTTCAAGCAACCTACAACGCTCGGACACGGTCGTCAGCATAGGCGGGACTCTCTCAGGAGCAACAACCTCAAGCGGGTGCGACGCAAATGTAAATACCACAGAATCCAAACCGCGCTTCTCCCCTTCCTCTTTCAACCGATTTATGAGAAAGCGATGTCCTGCATGGACCCCGTCAAACATTCCAACCGTTGCTATTTTGCGACGCCCGCTCACTTTAACAAATCCATAAATTCTGCGCCGGGTGATACCAAAATTGTACCGAATCCCAATTGGGCGGCTGCATCAAGATTCTTCTGTGAATCATCTAAAAAGATAGTCTCCTCGGGAAGTATTCCGCATTCCTCAATTACCATTTCAAAAATGCGCCTATCTGGTTTTATGCTTTTCACCTCAAACGATGTGACAATCCCATCAAAATAATCTTTTATCTCAAGTCCCTCCTGCCGAAATTCCTCGGCTATGCGACTTCCCCACATTATCGGGTTGGTGTTTGACAGCAAATACACGTTATAACTTTTGCGCAATTGCCTCAAAGCCCCCAAACGATGGAGAGGAATACCTATCAAAAACTCACAAAAGGCTGTGTCTATCTCCTTATCGGTCACATTTCGGGCAATAAGTTTTCTCACCTCTTCCCTGAACTCCGAGGGAGTTATAGCCCCCTCTTCCAATTTCAAAAACGGACCTTTTTGACTATATTCACCCAAAAAGCTATCGGCATTAACCATACCCAGACGTTCAAACGCAGCGACACACCGCTCTCGTTTGATATCCATTATCACGCCTCCTAAATCAAAAAGCAAATTTTTTACCATATTGCAAAGTTAACGATAATTTGACAGGGGGTTGATATATTGAAGGAAAAATTATATCTTTGTGGCAGAAAAATATTCTTAAATACCAATCACTATCCCATTCAATATGGAATACAGTTTTTTAGATTTTCTCACGTTGCTTGGAGCAGTAGGTCTGTTCCTCTACGGTATGACATTAATGAGTGAAGGTCTTCAAAAAGCCGCAGGCAACGGCCTTCGTAACATTCTCGGCGCGATGACCCGCAACCGCTTCACTGGAGCGCTTACGGGCTTTTCTATTACTGCGCTTATCCAAAGTTCGTCGGCTTCGACTGTAATGGTTGTAAGTTTTGTGAGTGCCGGATTGATGACACTCGCCCAGTCAGTTGCCGTCATAATGGGCGCCAATGTCGGAACAACCGCCACAGCATGGATCATCACTTTGTTTGGATTCAAAGTCGATATTGCAGCATTTGCCTACCCGTTAATCGCATTCTCTCTGCCGTTACTGTTCTCAAGCAAGAGCAAGCGAAAATCTATCGGAGAAGTTATTTTAGGTTTTGCAGTGCTGTTTATCGGGCTTAACATGATCGAGGACAGTGTTCCCGATTTGAAATCAAGCCCCGAAATATTCGGTTTTCTGCAACATTATGCCGATATGGGCTATGGCTCTGTATTGCTGTTTGTGTTAATCGGAATTGTTGTCACCATGATTATCCAATCATCTTCGGCAGCAATCGCTATCGTACTCATCATGTGTACCAAAGGCTGGATTACGTTTGACTTAGCTTGCGCATTGATTCTTGGCAGCAATATCGGAACAACCATAACTCCAATCATCGCTTCTTTAGGGGCAAATATAGCAGCCAAGCGAGCTGCATTATGCCACTTGATGTTTAACGTGTTAGGAACAATATGGGCTTTGGTTCTATTCTTTCCTTTTACCGACTTGACTGTGTGGATAACCGAAAGTTTCGGACAAGGCGACCCTTGTGCATTATACAGCTATGAAGGAAGTGACGCAAAAGCGATTGCCAATATGGCCGTCAGCGCATCATTTGGTCTTTCAATATTCCACACAATCTTCAACTTGATAAATCTTACCATAATGATATGGTTGACCGGTATGTATGTGAAGATTGTGGAACGTATCATGCCAAGCAAGCACAAAGGTGATGAAGAGTTCCAACTCACCTATATTTCAAGCGGTCGTGTTGCTGCATCGGAGTTGAATATGGCGCAAGCCGAAAAAGAAATTTCGGTCTATGCCGAAAGAGTTCAACGCATGATAGGAATGTCGCAGCAACTCATTCACACCAAAGAAAACAGCGAAGATTTCACCAAGCTGTTATCCCGTCTTGAAAAATACGAAGACATCTCCGACCGCATGGAAATTGAGATTGCCAACTACCTCAACCGATGCGCCGAAGGTCGATTGTCAAACGAAGGAAAGCATCGTATTGCATCGTTGTTGCGCATCGTTTCAGAAATTGAAAGCATCGCCGACAGTTGTTTCAGCGTGGCCAAAGCCATGATGCGTAAACAACAATCAGATGTCAAGTTCCCTGAACTTATATATACAAACATCGACTCAATGTTTGCTTATGTCGAAGATGCAATGAAAAATATGCTTGTCGTGTTGTCTGACCTCGAAAATGCCCGTGAAGCCGACATTATTTTGTCTTACAATAAAGAACGAGAAATAAACAACATGCGCAACCAATTGCGTAATGGCAACATTGAAAGCATCAACAACAAAGTATATGAATATCAAGCCGGTATATTCTACATGGACATCATCGGCGACCTTGAGAAAACAGGCGATTACATCATAAACGTTGTCGACGCCATAAAAGAGCAAGTTCGTAAACAAAACGTATAAGCGTCGTGAGTCATTCCAATTCCGACAGATCGTCCTCTCGCATTCTTGTAGTTGACGACGAGAGGATTATGTGTGAACTGCTTCAATTCAATCTTGAAAATGAAGGGTATGCGGTAAATTCGTGCTACTCGGCCGAAGATGCCCTCAAATTGGATCTGTCATCTTACAATCTGTTTATACTCGATGTAATGATAGGAGAGATGAGCGGGTTAAAACTCGCCAATATCATAAAGGAGCGCCGGGAAACGTCACACATTCCCATTATATTTTGCTCGGCAAAAGACAGGGAAGACGATGTTATCGCCGGACTTAATTCCGGTGCCGACGACTATGTCAAGAAGCCTTTTTCAATGCGCGAAATGATAGCTCGCGTGCGTACAGTGTTGCGCCGGCAAACTGCAGTCCCGCCACAGCCCGAGAATAAACTCCGATTCAAAGATCTTGTCATCGACATGACTGCTCACACGGCAAAAATCGCAGGAGAGCATATCGGTCTGACCCGCACCGAATTTGATATTCTCGCCCTGTTTATGGGCAACATAAACCGTTTCTACTCCCGCAACGAAATATTTGACCACGTGTGGCCCGAACAAGTCATCGTAACCGACCGCACTATCGATGTAAACATTTCGCGCATACGCAAAAAATTGGGGCAGTATGCCTCACACATTGTCAACCGCTCAGGGTTTGGCTACGGATTTGTCGAATAACTCATGCTGCCGACCTGTTACATAAGCGGACGATTTGAAGCCGGTTGCGACGAGGCCGGACGCGGGTGTCTTGCCGGTCCGGTATATGCCGCAGCAGTAATACTCCCCGATAATTTCCACCACCCGTTACTTAACGACTCCAAGCAGTTGACCGAGGTCAAGAGAGAAAAATTGCGTCCCATAATCGAGTCTGAAGCATTGGCTTGGGCTGTAGGCATTGTGTCTCCCAAAGAGATCGACGAGATAAATATTCTCAATGCCTCAATTTTGGCAATGCACCGCGCTCTTGACTCGCTAAGCATTGTCCCGGGCGCAATCATAGTCGACGGCAACAGATTCAAGCCCTACGGAGACATCGAATGGCAGACATTTATTAAAGGCGACGGACGGTTTGGCAATATTGCGGCGGCATCGATCCTCGCAAAGACCCATCGCGACGAGTGTATGCGTCGATTGCATGAAGAGTATCCGCAATATGACTGGAATATAAACAAGGGATATCCGACAAAGGCTCACCGTGCCGCAATAGAGAAACATGGCACTACCCCATACCACCGGCTTTCATTCAGATTGATCAATCCCCAATTGTCACTTTTCTGATTATAGGGAACTTCTATAAATTACTTTGAAAAGATTTATGAGTTTTACTTGAGAGGATTTTTGAGTTTTGTTGAAAGAGCATAGCGAGCTATGTGATTGAAACAAAAGCAAAAATACGCCAAGTAAAAACATAAAGATTTCAAAAGTACAGTTCCCGTTATCTATTGTTTAACTTATTCGTGGAATTTATAGAAATTCCCGATACTTGTTCTCGCTTTTTTGTGTCACCAAATCTTAGTGTCACAGCATTGGCTGATACGACCAATACGGCATCGGCACCTTCAACGATAGGAATATTATGCTCGATATGACCAATCGGAGCCGCCATTGCAACAGGATAATCATAGGACTCCGTCATACGCTTAATCATTGCCTCCATATCATCGTAATTCCGGTCGGGATCATATTGAGTGAAATGCCCTGCTATCAACCCGCGCAACGAGCCGAGAACGCCATTTAATCGCAATTGATACAACATGCGTTCCACCTTGTATATCGGTTCGGCAATATCTTCTATAAACAATATCACATCTTTGCAGAAGATATCATACGGAGTATTTATCAACGCCTGCAAAACAGCCAAATTTCCTCCTACGACACGCCCCGTAGCCACTCCGCATCGATTATTTTCATGAGCATTCCACCGATATGTCGGCATTTGTCCGCGCAATATGCCAAACAACGCATTGGAATCATCATCTGCACCACCTGTCAACGACAGATGTTTTGCCATTGAAGCATGAATGCCTGCGATACCTTTTGACAGCATAAAAGCATGTAAAACCGACACATCGCTGAATCCGACTATCCATTTTGGATCGGAAACAACATCTATCGTTTCAAGCATTTCAAGCAATTGCACACAACCATAACCTCCGCGACTGCAAAAAACAGCTCGTGTTTCGGGATCCTTGACCGCTTCCGAAAAATCCTGGAAACGAGCATGTTCAGAGCCGCTAAACGAGCCATGTTCAGACAATGCCGATTTACCGATATATGGTCGCCACCCTTGTGACGACAAGACCTTTACTGCATCATAAACAAAATCTTCCCTCACGATGCCGGCCGGAGACAGAATAGCTATTTTATCGCCCTCAACCAATGGGCGTGGATACATAATGCTTTCTGCCATCAGTTGACTTGCACCTTTATGCCTACGGCTCTAAACCGCGAGGCAATCTCGTTTAACTCATCAACCGACACCTTTTCAAGCGATTCCTCGGGCGTTTTACGGTCTATGGAGTACAACATTACTTCTTTGGGTTTTATGCGCAAATAAGCGGCTTTAAGCGCCTCTACCTCTTCATCAGTGGTGTTGTCGACAACCTGTCCGTCATGCCAGCCTCGCAACATCATTGTCTGCACAATGCACTTATTGCCAAATTTAGCGATTTGCTCTATTATATGCTCCGATGTAAGAGTCCGGCTTGCCGGTTGGTCGATAAGACGCATTGTCTCGGTGACTGCCGAGTCAAGTTTCAGTATATTGTTATCCACTTTTTGCAACGCCGACACGACTCGTTCATCTTCCAATCGAGTGGAATTGCATAGAACACTTATTTTCACTTCCGGAAAATAAAGATTACGCAATGCAATAGTATCATCTATAATTCCCTGAAAATCACGATGTATCGTCGGTTCGCCATTACCTGAGAAAGTAATTACGTCAAGCGTTTCGCCCGATTCTCGCATCTGCTTCAATTTATCCTCCAATTGAGCGCGCACCGATTCACGTTTGGGCAGTCCCGATGTCCCGACACCTTGTGAATTATATCCGGCCTCGCAATATATGCAATCAAACGTACATATTTTTCCGTCAACAGGAGAAAGATTAACTCCGAGTGAAGTCCCAAGCCTACGGCTGTGTATCGGGCCAAATATCGTTGAATGAAACAAAATAGTCACCATGTATTCATCGATTTATTATCGGGCAATTCCCTTATTTATCTTTTTTATTCTCTTTTTCTTTTAGCAACGAGGTAAACAGATCTATATATCTGCGAGCAATAACATCAGCCGAAAACCGCTGCCTCACTTCGTCATGCAACATGTTGCGGTCGGGAGCATTTTTCAGTGCCCACCGTATCCCTTCTACAATATCTTTATATGATTTATACTCTGCGATATACCCATTTATTTTATGATCGATAATATCTCCTTGCCCGCCTTTTCCAAATGTGACAGGAACACAACCGGCCGCCTGCCCCTCAATCAACGTTCCGGGAAGAGTCTCATAGAGAGAAGTCGAAATCACGACTTTGGACGAAGCATATAGCTGGCGTAATAATTTCGGGTCGTTTATGCGCCCAAGATGTCTATATGGCAACCTTATACGCTCAAGAATAGACTTGTCACGTATATCGCCAAACAGCACTGCAACACAATCTTTGGCCTCGTCGGGGTATTTGTCGGCCAAATAATTGAACGCATCTACAGCATAATTAATTCCCTTTATCGGATCGTCTAACCGCGCAGCCCCCATTACAATGAGGTTTTTAGTATAATCTATATTAAATTCTTTAACAGGAGATGTTGCACCGGTCATATAGAAATCAATAGGGAATGCATTAGGTATGACCTTTACATTCTGCTTGGAAAGCAACGTGCTCTCCCGTCCTAATTGAGCAAGCCAATTGCTTACCGCCACAAACTGCAATCCGACCTCATTATACAATTCTTTTTTCTGCTTCCACACGATGCGTGATATATCGGTCCTCACCGCCCCTCGATATACATACGGACAACACCCGCATGATTGCTTGTAGCGTTCACACTCATGAGCATGATGACATATTCCTGTCATACACCACATGTCGTGCATAGTCCAAACAATCGGCTTTCCCAGTTGCGCCAACCTGCGTATCCCTTCAAGTGACAGCATTCCCTGATTTATCCAATTCAGCACAATCACATCTGCTTCCTGCACCCACCGGTGTTTGTGCAAAGAAAGTCCGGTATTGGCTATCGAAACTTTAAACAGATTTTTTTTACTGAATCCGTTGCTCATAAATATACACCCTCGCTCTGCCAGAAACAGAGCTGTGCGTTTGTTGCGCCGACAAGCCTCAGTGACATTTTCGTCCTCACTCGTCTTGAAAAATGTAAGCATACGTGCATCAACTCCGGCTCGACGCAACGCGTGCATCAACCGATAGGTTACAACCGCCGCTCCTCCAAGCCTGTCACTATGATTTATGAGAACAACCTTCATTGATTTTATATTGTTTTTGTTTGCCCCGGCGCATTACCAATGCAAACAGATTAATTGACTCGCGTTTTAACACTATAACAATATAACCGACAAGAAGTATGGTACGTATCAGAATATTTAACCAAAGCCACGGTGTTTCAAAGAGATATGACAATCCATACAACGACATCGCAATAACAAAATAGAGCCCGATTCGACCAAGATCATACCCTATAGGATTCTTTTTGCGACCAACAAGATAGGAGGCTGTCATCATCACCACATTGCACGCCAAAGCTGCCCATGCACACGCAATATATCCATACTGCGGCACAAAAACTACATTCAACACTACCATTACTATAAATCCTGCCAATGAGAATATCACAGCCCAATAGGTCTTGTCAATGTTTTTGTACCACAACGACAAATTAAAAAATATGCCGTAACAAAATTCTGCCATGAGCAATATAGGGACAACCTTCAACCCCACAAAATAGGTCGGAGCTATGAAATATTTCAGGAAATCGAGATAGAACATCACCCCTAAAAAAATAAGCAGTGCAAATATCACAAAGAAAGTCATTGCTTTGCGGTATTCAAGATTTTTCTGTTCTCTGTTTTCGGTTTTGCGCGAGAACATCAATGGTTCATAGGCAAAGCGAAAAGCCTGAATGAACATAATCATCACAACTGCAATCTTATAGTTTGCCCCATAGATACCTAATCCCTCCATAGCTTCTGCCGTGTCAGCCACAAGTTTGGGATATAATATCTTATCTACGTTCTGATTCATTATTCCGGCAAGCCCGGCAATGAGCAGGGGAAATGAAAACACGAGCATTGTACGCAACAATTTCATGTCAAACCGATATTTCTCGCCTGTTATATCAGGGAGGAGCAACA
>CAZBUT010000019.1:0-11193 GCA_964495165.1 uncultured Muribaculaceae bacterium
GACTTGATTCAAGGTTGTATCGACATCGCTGATGAAGTTGGCAATACCAAAATAGGACGCCCCGCCAACGCTTCTTCCGAAGAAGACAAAAACTATATCGAGTCGCCCTACAGCCTAAACTCTATCAACGACTTTGTTGGCAACATCATAAGCATTCGCAATGCCTATCAAGGCAGCATGACTGGTGATGCGTCTATCAGCGATTACATTCAAAAGGTAGATGCCGATCTTGACGCTCGCGTAAAAGAACAAATTCAAAAATCAATCGATGCTATAGAAGTCATTCCTGAGCCGTTTGCCAAATCAGCTACAAGCGTGGCAGCCGACAACGCTGTCACTGTAGTCGGAACCGATTTGGTCGATGTCCTTGAAGAAGCGATGGAAGCTTTGTCTAAATACTCATTATAACAATGATAAAAACATATTACATATTAGGTGCGGCATTAGCCCTCGGACTTGCTTCCTGTGAGGACGACAACAATTCGACAGGAAACGACTCTCCCGATCTGCCTGAAGTCGCACAATTGCCCGATTGGTATTATACCGGAGGTGAATTGGGTACAACTTCACTATCAACCTACAACGCCTATGAACAACCGACATTGGCGGTTGAAAACGCAGGCATGTACCAATCATTTAAAAACGGGGAAGCCCTGTTTGAAAAGCCGTTCATGTCAAACAACTCGGGAGTGCGCATGGGATTGGGTCCTGTATATATACGCACATCTTGCATTCATTGCCACCCCGGCTACGGACACGGCAAACGCATAGAAGCAGGTTCTTTCAACACCAATGAAATTGGCAATGGTTGCCTTCTTGTGGTTTATACTCCCGACGATGACAAGTATGTGAGCTGGCTTGCCGGTATGCCACAGAGCCATGCTGTTGCTCCGTTCAAAAATCCGCTGGACGAAAGCAAAATCACTATCACATGGAAAAACCACACCGATGAGTGGGGCAACAAGTTTCCCGACGGTGAAACCTATGAGTTGCAATATCCCGAGGTTTCTATGCCACGCGAAGCAATCTATGTTGTCAACCAAGGATATGAAATTCCCAAAGACTATGTTGTGAAACTCGAATCGACAATCGGTATATATGGCACAGGTTTACTTGATGCTATCGATGACGATGACCTGAAAGCCGAATATATCAAACAGGAAAAAGACGGTCTGATGCAAAACGGTCTCAATCCGGCATTTTTTGCCAACGGGGAATGGGTGAGCCAATACAGCAACAGTCTGCAAGGCGACGGCACTCTATATCCCCGCCGTTACACCTATGCTTTGAGTCGCGGACCTTTGCAAGATGCAGCCGGAGCCAATGCGATTTGGAACATTACCAATGTCACCCGCAGTGACCGCCGCTATCACTACCTCGATGCTGCCGGAACTTATGCCGAATATTCGTCAAAAGATCCCGATGTACAAGCCGGATTTGATGCATATATTGCAAAAATCGACCCCGACAAAGAACATGCCTCTTGGTGGGAAGGCAATATCGAAGACCGCATTAAAGCCTATCTCACAGCCAAGGATCTCCCCGCCGAAATGTCCGATCAAGAATATATCGATCTCATGGTATGGCATCGCGGTCTCGCTGTTCCGGCGGCTCGTAATGTTGATGATCCCGAGGTGATTAAAGGCAAAGATCTGTTTGAGCAGATTGGCTGTGCCTACTGCCACCGTCCGTCATGGACCACAGGCAATGACGATATACGCGACCCGGCCAAGTTCTTCACCGACAATGCCCAGCTTCCGCGTTATCCCTATCAGAAGATATGGCCCTACAGCGATATGATACAACACAAGTTGCACATGGTGAGCGACATTCGCACCGGCTGGTGTCGCACAACTCCTCTTTGGGGACGCGGATTACATCAAAAATGTACAGGCTCGGCAACTGCCGACCGTATGCACGACTGCCGCGCACGCAACGTAATTGAAGCTATCATGTGGCACGGCGATGCGCAGAGCGATGCGCGCTATAGTGTTGAGAAATTCCGTGAGTTGACAAAAGAGGAACGCGATGCTGTAGTAAAATTCATCGACTCAATCTAACGACAATCTAAAAAGAGTGTATCAATCGTGTTATCTACACCTTGATACACTCTTTTTTTTAAATTCTTTCCGGTTTTATTTCTTTTATGAAACAATCTTTTCTTAAGTATCTGTCATTCGGCACTTTGGGACTCATTACCCTGATTCTCATCGTTGCAACAATCACAGAAAAAATATATGGAACTCGGTTTGTGTCTCAATACATCTATGGAAATCCGCTTGTTATTGCCCTATGGGCTGTAACGGCGATATTTTCACTGATATACTTGATACGTTGCCACACGTGGAAAAGATTGTTCACATTCAGTCTGCATCTCTCATTTCCGGTAATTTTGACGGGTGCATTAATCACCCACATTTATGGGGTACAAGGCGTAGTGCATCTGAGGTGCGGATCAGCCTCAACCGATTCTTTCACATTGACCGACGGCACAACTGCCCGATTCCCATTCTCGGTATCTCTGGTAGACTTTCAACAGAAATTTCACAAAGGCACGTTTGCCCCAATGGATTACGTCAGCACAATATCAATCACACAATCCGACGGGAAATCGGTAACTGCCACAATATCCATGAACAACATCTACAGTCACAATGGCTATAGGTTTTACCAATCGGGCTACGACAAAGACTATCAAGGTGCCGTTTTGTCGATCTCGCACGACCCGGCAGGGATAGCAGTCACCTACACTGGCTATTTATTGCTTCTTGTGAGCATAATAGGATTTTTCCTTCAGAAAGACAGTACATTCAGGAGATTATTGAAACACCCCCTATTGCAAAAGAGCTGCTTGCCTATGTTTTTTATAGCGTTTACATCTCTTACGGCATCGGCCAACGCACTGCCTGCCACCCTGCCCGACAACGTTGCCGACAAATTTGGGGACTTATATATCTATTATAATGACCGCGTTTGCCCAATGGAGACTTTTGCCAAGGATTTCACGGCAAAACTTTGTGGCAAAACGTCATACAACGGACTCTCGGCCAATCAAGTACTCACCGGTTGGTTCTTTTTTTACGATGATTGGAAACAAGAACCAATGATTAAAATAAAGGGTAGTGAAGCAAAAAAAATTCTCGGTATTTCGGGCAACAAGGCTTGCCTCACTGATTTTATCGACATCAACGGTTACAAATTGGAAAACTCGTTGCAAAACACTACCGATCTTTCTCAAAAACGCGAATTAGAGAATGCCAATGAGAAGTTCAACCTCATTAGCATGGTCTCGACAGGCAGTATTCTTAAGATTTACCCCTATCGTTCCTCCGACACACAAACAGCCGTGTGGCTGTCGTTTTCCGATCGCTTGCCAAGCGAAATATCCCATGAGCAATGGGCATTTATAAAAAACAGCATGAGCTACGTAGCCGAAAAAATTGCAATGAAAGATTATAACTCGGTGATTGAATTGCTCGACAAAATCGCGTTGTATCAGCGCAAAGCAGCCGGCATCGACGGAGTGCCAACCGGCACAAAGTTCCAAGCCGAGAAACTCTACAATGATATAAGCAACAACAGGACACTTGCAATGGTCTGCATAACGATAGGAATCATTGCGTTTCTCATCTACTGTCGCCAGTTATCGATTGACAGCAGACCCAAAGGCATTATCGACCGAAGTCTATCAGCATTATTATGGGGAGTGTTTCTTTATTTGACATTCGTCATCACTCTACGCGCATATATCAGCAATCACATTCCTCTGTCAAACGGATTTGAGACCATGCAGTTTTTGGCGTGGTGCAGCGTTGCAATTACCCTGATTATACATCGCCGATTTGCCTTGGCAACGCCATTTGGGTATCTGTTGTGCGGACTCACCTTGCTCGTGGCGATGATAGGCGAATCCAACCCGCAAATAACCCAACTGATGCCCGTACTGCAATCGCCACTGCTCAGCATTCATGTCGTTGTCATAATGGTTGCCTACTCCCTGCTTGCCTTTGCCATGCTCAACGGCCTCACAGCAATCATATTGCAGCTCGGCAAAAAAGACTCGACACAGCCTATTGAATACCTGCAAGTCATAAGCAGGCTAATGCTCTATCCCGCAGTCTTTCTGCTCGCCGCCGGTATATTTATCGGCGCGGTCTGGGCCAATGTCTCATGGGGGCGTTATTGGGGTTGGGATCCCAAAGAAGTTTGGGCATTGATTACAATGATAGTATATGCATTTGCACTTCATGCATCATCACTGCCACGCTTCCGCAATCCCATGTTTTTCCACCGGTTCTGCGTCATAGCGTTTATCACGGTGCTTATCACATACTTTGGAGTAAATTTCTTTTTAGGAGGAATGCACAGCTATGCTTGAAGACACCCCTATACTTGCTCGGCGCAAACGGCGCGCTTCTCTACGACGTAACTTGATATGTGGCATCGTTTCACTAAGCATTTTCGTCACATGTCTCATTGTACTGCTCGTCACACCGCAACCTGCCGACACCCTACCCGCCGACGGAGAATACCTCTACAACCGCCACCTATTTATCATAAGCGCCACATGCATATCGGCGTTAGCCACCCTCATCTCAGCCCTCAAACTCCTCAACCGCCACTAACTTCCTCCGATTTTCCCACTACAGACGATAACATTTGTGCTTGGGAGATGTTTTATTTGGATTATTGAGAATACAATTAACCCAAAATAACAGGCGGAGTTGCCTTGGTTTGGCATATTTTGCGTAACTTTGCATTAATATGGACTTTCTACTGCAAGCAACAGACAAAAACAGCAATGCCCGTGCCGGACTAATTACAACCGACCACGGGCAGATAGAGACACCGATATTTATGCCGGTAGGGACACTCGGCGCATTGAAAGCTGTACACATGCATGAGGTGCGCGATGACATAAAAGCCCAAATCATATTGGGAAATACTTATCATCTGTACCTGCGCCCCGGCATCGAAATACTTGAGCGTGCCGGCGGACTTCACAAGTTCAATGGTTGGGAACGTCCGATATTGACCGACAGTGGCGGATTTCAAGTATTCAGTTTGTCCGACAACCGGAAATTAAAAGAAGAAGGTGCCTATTTCCGTTCTCACATAGATGGTTCAAAGCATCTGTTTACACCCGAGAACGTTGTTGATATTCAACGGTCTATCGGTTCAGACATAATGATGCAGCTTGACGAATGTACCCCGGGAACAGCCGACTATGATTATGCAAAAAAATCACTTGGACTGACAACACGTTGGCTCATGCGAGGTTGGAAACGATATAAAGAAACCGAGGGCAAATATGGATATACCCAAGCCTATTTCCCTATAGTTCAGGGGTGCACATATCCCGACCTGCGTCGTCAGTCGGCAATGACCGTGTCTGAATTAGGAGCCGACGGCAATGCAATCGGAGGTCTTGCTGTTGGAGAGCCGGCAGAGGTTATGTATGACATGATCGAGGTTGTAAACGAGATTTTACCGAAAGAGAAGCCACGCTATCTCATGGGGGTAGGAACGCCGGCAAATATACTCGAAGCAATAGACCGTGGTGTCGATATGATGGATTGTGTTATGCCGACACGCAACGGACGCAACGGCATGTTGTTTACTGCTCATGGCATAATGAATATGAGAAACAAAAAATGGGCCGATGATTTTTCTCCGATTCAGGAAGACGGACCAAGCTATGTTGACAGTCAATACTCAAAAGCCTATCTACGCCACCTATTTATTGCCGATGAAATATTGGCTATGCAAATCGCCTCTATTCATAATCTCGCGTTCTATTTGTGGTTAGTGGGAGAAGCACGTCGCCACATAATAGACGGTGATTTCAAAACATGGAAAACCATGATGGTTGAACGCGTAACCCGTCGATTGTAAATCATGTTCAAGACTCTTGATTGGTACATAATACGCAAGTTCCTCGGAACATATATTTTCGCCATATTCCTTATATTGGCGATTACAATAATGTTTGACATAAACGAGAAACTTGACGCTTTTATGAAAGCACCGCTCGATGCAACCATTTTTGACTATTTCCTCAATTTTCTACCATATTTCGCCAATCAATTCAGCCCTCTTTTCACATTTATCGCCGTAATATTTTTCACGTCAAAACTTGCCGACAATTCCGAAATAATCGCAATGCTTGCCTCGGGAGTGAGTTTCAAACGGCTCATGCGCCCCTATATGGTTTCTGCAGCGGTAATAGCATTATCGACCTACTTACTGAGCGCATATATCATTCCGCCTGCCAATATCGAGAGAATCGAATATACCAACACCTACGTAAAAAACAAACGAGTCGACTACGGCAGCAACATACAATTACAGGTCAAGCCCGGACAGATAGCCTATATGAGCCGTTATGACAACACGACAAAAACAGGTTATAAATTCTCATTGGAATCATTTGAAAACAAGAAACTTGTTTCGCGACTCACGGCACAAACCATTAAATGGGACACCCTCTACCAATGGCAAGTGCGAGACTATATGATACGTGATTTTGACGGAGCTTATGAGCATATCAGAGAAGGTAAACGTTTAGACACAATCATTACGATCGAGCCAAGAGATTTTCTTATTTCTAAAAACGATCATGAAACAATGACATCTCCCCAATTGCAAGAATACATCAGCCGTCAAAAAGAGAGAGGGGTTGCAAACATAAAGTCATTTGAGATTGAAAACGAACGCAGATATGCGATGTGTGCAGCTGCCTTCATTTTGACCATAATAGGCATGTCACTCTCATCAAAAAAGGTTAAGGGCGGAATGGGCATAAACATCGGTATCGGACTGGTTCTCAGCTTCTCATACATCCTGTTTATGACCGTGACATCGACATTTGCTATATCGGGTTACACCTCTCCCGCAATAGCAATGTGGATTCCAAATTTCCTATACAGCATCATTGCTGTTGTGCTATACCGCAAAGCGTCTCACGGTTGATTGTCACCGACAGATGCAACTGAGATCTTATATTTCTGTAGCGACGAACTTTTTCTTATTAATTTCCACGCCTTGTGCCCGATAGCCGGCTCAAGATAATCCCAAAATGTTTTCATTTTCATAAGCAATTGTGATTCGCCTTGCAACACCGATTCATAATGAGCACACAATTTATCGTGCAGTTCTCTCAACATTGACAACCTCCGGGATTCAGGCAACTCTTCTCCATTAGTGTATTCCAAAGCCAAAGAAGGGCGCGCAAGCAAACCGCGACCGATCATGACCCCCGCCAACGTTTCATATCGACGGTTTATTTCTTTGATATGCTCGATAGTAATTATGTCCCCGTTAAACACAATATCATGGGTTGACATTTGATAAATACTATCAAACGCAGGGAAATTCAAATCGCCTTTATATTGTTGGCTCGCAATGCGAGGATGCACAGTGATATGCCGCAAAGGCACATCATTAAATAAAGGCAGCAAATCAATCCACTCTTTTTCATCGGTCATACCCAAACGCATTTTGACCGAAAATGAAATATCTGATTTTCTATCAATCGCCGCCAATATATCTTTTACGGCATCATGCCTTGGCAACAATCCCGCGCCACGACCGCGTTTTGTCTGCAGAGGGAAAGGACACCCCATGTTTATATCTATTGACTTATAGCCGAAGTCGACAACGCGTTCAACCAGATAATCAAACTCGCTCACACCGTTTACCATAATCTGCGGAATAAGATTTATATCCGGGTTATTATCGGGACAAATATCCTTCAGGTCACGTGTTCTCACCTCCCCTTTTTCCACTCTGATAAATGGAGTATAATAACAACAGATGCGACCACCGTAAATTTCATTATGAAATCTGCGATATGCCGCATCGGTATATCCTTGTAACGGAGCAAAATGAATTTTCATCTCACATGTCAACATCCGTTTTATTTACATCTACTTGAACATCTTTTCGGGATACTCTCCCGCGTCATGCAGCGCAGCCAATTTATCAACGACATCTTGACGGTCAGAAGCATAAGTAACGCCAAACCAGTTTGAATCAGTCGACAACACTTTAACCGAAGCCTCCGATGCCGTTATCAGTTTATTTACGACCGACGGAATATAAAACTCTGCCTTGGGATTGCCGATATTCTCATCAAGAAACTCAGTGAAATAAGCCTCGCTAAACTCAAAATAATCGGGTGTGAATCCCCACATATTCATTGAAACGAGTTTATCCGGGCGCAATTTGCACACAACTCCATGTTCATCGGGATAAACGATTTCGCGCTTGTGGTTATAACCGATTGCAGTGCGCTCAACAACAGTTGTCAAATATCCGTTTTTGGTACTGCATACTCCTCGTGCGACCGTACCGCCTTCCGACATCGTATTTCCCACTTTAAAACCGACCATGCAATAGTCTCCCTTTTCAGTGCGTTCTCTTGTCAACTCATTAGCTATCACTTCAAATGAGTTGCGACCGTAGAAATCATCGGCATTTATCACGGCAAAAGGCTCTTTGACCACAGGCTTGCCCATCATGATTGCATGATTTGTACCCCAAGGCTTTTGACGGTCGGCAGGGCATGTGTATCCGTCAGGCAAACTGTCAATGCTTTGAAACACTACTTCAACCGGAATATGACTTTCATATTTAGACAATATTTTCTCGCGGAAATCCGCTTCAAAATCTTTGCGTATAACAAATACAACTTTGCCAAATCCGCTACGCATAGCGTCATAAATAGAGTAGTCCATTATGGTCTCTCCATGAGGTCCTACCCCGTCAAGTTGCTTCAAACCGCCATAACGGCTTCCCATCCCTGCCGCAAGTACTAATAATGTTGGTTTCATTATAATTATTTGGTTTTAAATGTTTTCAGTTGTGAACTTAAATACTATAATCTCACGATATGTTTCACCCGGAGACAAAATTGTTGAAGGAAATGACGGTTTATTAGGGGCATCAGGCATAGCCTGGCACTCTATTGCCACACCGTCATAGTCACAATAATGACCGCCTTGCTTGTTTACAGGCGAGTCCGACAACCAGTTTCCGGTATATACCTGCACCGCAGGTTGTGTTGTCAAGATCTCTAATACACGCCCCGACAAGCCACACTTCAATCTTGCGGCAACATTCATTTCTCCCTTTTTCCAACCTGAAATTGCCCAGCAATTATCATATCCCTTTCCATATATTAAAGCGGGGAAATCGGCATTTATATCCTGTCCCAACTTTTTAGTCCGAGTAAAATCCATTGGCGTTCCGGCAACATCGGCAAATATTCCGTTGGGAACCAATGAATCATCTGTCGGCAAATATTTTTCACTGTTTAGCCATAGGGTATGATTCAGTACCGATCCTGCACTTTCACCGGCAAGATTAAAATATGAATGGTTTGTGAGATTTATCACAGTCTTTTTATCTGAGACCGCAGTCATTTCCATTGAAAGTTCATTGTTGTCATTCCATGAATATTCTACAACCACATCTACCAGACCGGGATAACCCTCTTCACCGTCAGGACTTATACGGCTGAATCTTACACCCGATGTTGTCAGCGCGCTATCCCATATTTGATTTTGAAAACCTTCAGGACCTCCATGCAAATGATTGGGATCGCAATTGACTGCGAGCTGATAAGTCGTATCATCTATAGCGAAAATTCCACGGGCAATGCGGTTGGCATACCTGCCTGCTATTTTTCCGGCACATGGACCGTCATACAGATAATCTCTCACATCTTTATACCCCAATACGACATCGTCCATACATCCAAACCTGTCAGGCACTATAATAGAAACGATACCGGCACCGACACTCGACAGCACCACTTTCGCTCCGTTGCTATTGGTTAATGTATATAATGAGATGTCACCCTTAGGAGAATCAACAACTTGCCTTTCAATTATCATGATGCAAAGATAACTAATTTATTGCACACAGAACGTAATTTTACTAACTTTGTAATCATAATTATATTCTATTATGCAACAATATTTCGCCGAAGTCTTGTTACCGCTACCACTCAACAACACGTTTACATATCAAATTCCCGATGATATGGTAAACCGCTTGAAAATAGGGTTTCGCGTGATTGTTCCTTTCGGACGCAAGAAATATTACACTGCAATAGTAACAGCCATTACCAACATCAGGCCGGGTGATTATGAGATAAAAAGCATCTCGCTCATTCTTGACGATTATCCTATAATAAGACACCCGCAACTTAAGTTTTGGAACTGGATTGCAGAATATTATTTATGTACCACGGGAGATGTCTATAAAGCTGCTGTTCCGGCCGGTCTTAAAGTCGAGAGCGAAACTTTCATCGAGCTAAACAGCGACTTTGAAGAATCGGCTGATAATAGGCTTAACGAACGCGAAACGATAATCTGTCAATTGCTTGACCACTCAGGTCGCATGACTCCGGCCGAAATTGAGAAGAAAACCGGATTTAAAAATGTGGAAGCAATCGTTAGCCGGTTGCTTGAACGAGAGGCAATAATCATATCTGAAAAACTTGTCGAGCGTTACCGTTCCCGTAAAGAAGCCTACGTCAGATTAAACATCAAACCGGGCGATAACGAAGCCATGCACCGGGCTTTCGACAAAGTACACAATGCAAAAAAGCAGGAAACCGCACTTCTTGCCCTCATAGAATTGACACGGTTTAACCGCACGACAACTCAACACAAAGAGGTGACGCGCGCCGAATTGCTTGAGCGGTCGGGAGTCACGACTCCGATTCTCAAAGCCTTAGCCGACAAAGGCATAATTGAAATATATAAAAAAGAAATAAACCGATTCAGATATAATGGACTTGTCGCAGGAGAATTGCCAAAGCTGAGCAAACCGCAGTCTGAAACTCTTGCAAATATACACCGTAGTTTTATCGATAAAAACATCACTTTGCTTCATGGTGTGACATCAAGTGGTAAAACCGAAATTTATATTCATTTAATATCGTATGTGCTACGCCAAGGCAACCAAGCTCTGTATCTTGTGCCTGAAATAGCATTGACCACCCAACTCACTCATCGCCTTCAAAAAGTATTTGGGGATAAAGTGATAATATATCATTCAAAATTTTCCGACAATGAGCGAGTCGATATATGGAAACGCATGTTATCCACACCTGAGCCATGTGTCGTGATTGGCGCAAGGTCATCGGTATTCCTGCCATTCTCCAATCTGTCATTAGTCATT
>CAZBUT010000020.1:0-11133 GCA_964495165.1 uncultured Muribaculaceae bacterium
CGTGACCTCCGGGTTATGAATCCGACGCTCTAACCAACTGAGCTATCCCGCCATGTATATTCCTGTTTTGCGAGTGCAAAGTTAGTGTTAATAATCCATTTCCGCAAATATTTTTGAATAAAATTTCGTTATATATTTAGGATATGTTTTTAATTTATTAAACCCCAAACGATAATTATAGTAAAAGTTATGAAGCAAGATTACATGATTAACACCAATGAGATTAAGATTGTGGATATGTTTATGTCTGACGGTCAGGGTGCGTATGCCGATATAAGTATCGAAAGTCCCTATATCTATTATTGTATTGGGACAGAGGATACTCGGGAAGATGGACGAGTGACAACAACTGAAGAGTTGATGAGTAACGTCAGGCAAATTGTTTCTCTTGATTATGGCGATGAGTCATGTGGATTTGGAGATATCGAACTCAAGGTGCGTGTTACGATGAACGATGGCAAAGAAGTTAAGTTGAGCAGGGCAGCTCAAAAGGTGGCTAAAGGGCTGATTCCTCTATTGGTTGAGGCGCATGATGAGTTTATGTTTCTGAATTGTTTTAAGAGATTGTTATAAGGGAAGTTCCCATAACTTATTTTTTCCAAAAACTGCGGGTGAGAAGTATAAGCACTGTAAATAATTCAAGACGCCCGACGAGCATGAGAAATGATAATACCCATTTACCTACATTAGGGATAATGTCGTAGGAACTGCCATAACCGGTGACTCCGGCTCCCAATCCGGTGTTACTGATGCATGAGAACGCCGAGAAAAATGCATCGACCAAAGGAATGCCGAAAGCTGTTAATAGTATTCCGCCAAACATAATAAGCAGTACATAAAGGCATAAAAAGGCGATGACTTTGTTCACAAGTTCGGGTGCCACAACTTTACCATTGATGCGTACCGACATAATCGCATTGGGGTGAATGCAACGATGAAGTTCGTTGCGCAGGTTTTTTGACAAGTACAACAGACGGTCGATTTTTGCACCGCCACTTGTCGAACCGGCACATCCGCCAAAAAACATCAGAAGAAATACAATTGTCACAATAAACATACCCCAATTTTCAAAGTTTGTTACAGTATAGCCTGTAGATGTCATTGTTGATATGATTTGAAACAGTGGGTCGATTGTGACAGCTGACACCGATATGGTCTGGCGGTTTATGATGATGACGGTTACAAACAATACAAGCATGACACCTATTATTTTCAGATAGGCTTTAAAAGTATCGTTATGCCACAGACTTTTGATGTCGCCGGTCGATGCTCTGAACAACAGAGCAAAATTCACGCCGCCCAAAAACATGAATATTGTCATAACAATTTTCACATAAACAGAGTCCCATGCACCAATGCTTGAATCTTTTGTCGAGAAACCTCCTGTCGACATTGTGCTGAACGCATGGCAAACACTGTCAAAAATGTTCATCGGTCCGATACAGAGCAATGCTCCGAGGAATATTGTCAGCGAGATATATACCAACCACAATCCTTTGGCTGTTTGACTTATGCGCGGGCGTATTTTATCATGCGTAATACCGGTTACTTCAGCATTGAACATTTGCATTCCTCCCGAATGGTTTAGCATGGGTATTACAGCAAGAGTAAACAGTATTATTCCCATACCGCCGATCCATTGCATCAGACAACGCCATAAAAGAAGTCCATGGGAAAGATGCTCGACTGTGTTTAAAACCGTAGCGCCTGTGGTAGTAAATCCCGACATTGCTTCAAAAAAGGCATCGCTTATTGTCATAGGCGTTTCCGACAGCATAAACGGTATCATACCGAAAAATGAAAATACGACCCATATTAATGCTGTGAGCAGGAAGCCTTCGCGTTTAGCCATATCGGTGCGCTTCGGGTGTATAAATGTAGTCATCGATACACCTGTCACACCGGTTGCCAACAATGCTATCAAAAAAGCCAAATAGTCACGTTCTCCATATATGAGGCAGGTTGCGAATGGTAGCAACATAAAAGCCGCTTCAATCATCATAAGCCAACCTGTTACTCGCAGTAACATTGGGAAATTAACTCTTGACCTTGCACTGAACATCTCTTGCTTAATTAAAAAGTCTTTCTACTTTGTGTATCGCACCCGATAGGCAAAATACAACCACGTGGTCTCCGGGTTCTATAATGGTGTTTCCTTTAACGAGCATTCCCTTGCCGTCGCGTACAAGCCCGGCTATTGTCATATCGCGAGACAGGTTCAAGTCTTTAACTGCCCCTTTGGTTATTTTGGAGTGTGGCTTTGCTACAATTTCGGCCACTTCGGCATCGGTAAGAGCCAAACATTTTGACGAGTTAATGTCGGCATCAAGCAAAATCTGGAATATCTTGCTTGACGCAAGAAGTTTCTTGTTGATGATTGTGCCGATGTTGAGTCCTTCTGCTTCCGAAATAAACTGAATGTTTTCAACTTCGGCGATAGATTTTCCTACACCAAACTCTTTGGCGGTCAAACATGCCAATATATTAGCTTCAGAACTGTCCGACAGGGCTATAAACGCGTCAATATCCTCAATACCCTCTTCTCTGAGCACGTCAATATCACGGGCGTCGCCGTACACAATCTCACAGTTGGGGCATTTTTCGGGAAGTCGCTTGCAGACCTCCATATTGTTGTCGATGATTTTGATTTTGTACTCATCTTCGGCAAGTGCCGCTAAGCGAATGGCAATGCGGCTTCCTCCCATTATGAGCACTTTCTTTATGTCATGGTGTACTTTGCCGCAAATTTCAAGCAAATCGTTAACGTGGTCACGTGTTGTCGTGAAATAAAGAATATCATTGGCTCTGATAAGGTCATCACCACGTGGTATGATTGTTTCATGATTGCGCTTTATGGCCGACACGTGAAAAGTCTGTTGAGAGAACGAGAGGTCTTTAAGGTGCATACCTATCAATTGCGCATTGTCGCGCAGTTTTACACCTACGAGAATTATTTCGCCGTTGTGCAACTCAAACCAATGTCTCACCCATGAGCGCTTTAGTGCTGTTAAAATTTCCTCTGCGGCAAGATATTCAGGGTAGATGAGGTAATCGACACCCAAGCGGGTGAAAAAGTCTCGACTTTCATCTATCATAAACTCATAGTTGTCGATGCGTGCAACCGTTTTCCTTGCTCCTAAATTTTTTGCCATGGCACAAGCGGTGACATTGGCTGTCTCATAGGGAGTCACTGCGATAAACAGATCGCAATGGTCGACTCCGGCATCGCGCAATGAAGCAAATGATGTGGGACTGCCACACAATGTCATGAGGTTGTAATTGGCGTCTATCGTTGCAAGTTTGTCGGCATCTTTATCAACAAGTATTATATCTTGCTCTTCGCGAGATAACAACTTGGCAAGATGTGAACCAACTTCACCGGCTCCGGCTATAACGATTTTCATAAACCGACATTTTTTGTTGAAACAATGGTGTTATATATAGAGTCTTCGTCCAAGCCGCACAGTTGGTGCAATTGTTTAACAGTGCCATGTGTAACGAATTTATCAGGAAGTCCAACGCATTTCACTTCGCGTTTGTATCCGTGTTGGTTGAGCCATTCCATTACAGCCGCCCCGAGACCGCCTATTACCGTACCGTCTTCTACCGTAATGATAGGACAATTTTTTTCGGCTACCGATTGGAGAATGTTGTTGTCGATAGGTTTTAAAAATATCATATCATAGTGGGCAACAGACAAACCGTTTGACTTGGCTTTTTCTGCCGCCTTCTTGACTGTCTCAGCAATTGTGCCAATGGAGAGTACAGCGATGTCGTTACCGTCTGATAAGATCTCACCTTTGCCTATCTCTAATTCTGCCATAGGCGATTTCCAATTTTGATTGAGTCCTCGCCCTCTCGGATAGCGTATTGCAAATGGTCCATGATCGCCGGCTTGTGCGGTGAACATGAGGTTGCGTAATGTCTGCTCGTCACGAGGTGCCGATACAATCATGTTGGGAATAGAGCGCAGATAGCTTAAATCAAAAGCACCGTGGTGGGTAGCACCGTCTTCCCCGACAATCCCGGCTCGGTCTATGCAGAATGTGACAGGCAGTCGCTGAATGGCTACATCGTGAATAATATGATCGTAAGCCCGTTGCAAGAATGCCGAATATATTGCGCAAAATGGTCTCATTCCGTCTTTTGCCAGACCTCCTGAGAATGTTACTGCATGACCTTCTGAGATACCAACGTCAAATACTCTGTCGGGAAACACTTCTTGCAGTTTGTTCATAGAAGTGCCTGAAGGCATTGCAGCTGTAATACCTACAATCTTGTCGTTTTCTTTGGCGAGTTCTACCAAAGTCTCGCCAAACACATCTTGATATTTTGGCGGTAACGAAGCCGAATCACCGAGTCTGTCACCCGTTTCAGGGTCAAACTTTCCGGGGGCATGCCATGTTGCAGGATCTTTTTCGGCAGGTTCATAGCCCTTGCCTTTTATAGTGCGTAGATGCAGAATGCGCGGACCTTGCATATCCTTTATGTCGCGTAGCACGCGCACAATGCGGTGTATGTCGTGACCGTCAAACGGCCCGAAATAACGTATATTTAACCCCTCAAAGATGTTCTGTTGCCGCGAGAGCAGGGCTTTAAGACTATTATTGAATCGTAGTATGAAACCTCTGTTACGCTCTGAAATCAGATGCAATCGTTTTAATAGCTTGTAAACCTTATATCTGACGGCATTATATCCTGGTGATGTTGTTATGTGCCCAAGATACGAATTCAATGCCCCGACATTGTGGTCGATAGACATGTCGTTGTCATTAAGTATTATGAGGAGATTATTGGGGGTATTCGCGGCATTGTTTATGCCTTCAAATGCAAGTCCGCCACCGATTGAAGCATCACCAATTACTGCCACAACGTTACGCCGAGGATTTTCATGCTTCATTTCAGATGCTACGGCCATGCCAAGAGCCGCTGATATTGAATTGGAGGCATGTCCGGCGGTAAATGTGTCGTAGGGACTTTCATCGGGGTTGGGGAATCCGCTTAACCCTCCCATCTTGCGATTTGAATCGAAAGATTTGCGACGTTCTGTCAACAATTTATGTCCGTAGGCCTGATGCCCTACGTCCCAAACTATGCGGTCATAGGGCGTGTTAAACACATAATGTAAAGCTACCGTTAATTCGACGGCACCCATGCTTGAGGCGAAATGCCCCGGATTTGATGCCAATGAGTTTATGAGAAATTTGCGAATGTCTTTACACACAGCCGGCAGCGATTCTGCCGGCATACGGCGTAGGTCATCGGGTGTGTCAATTTGGCTCAATAGCGGATATTGAGATTGCTCAGACTCGTTTGATTTTATATTGTCATTTTGACTTTTCATTTGAGCCACCTATATATTTTTTATATAATGGAACAAATACTATAACACCTGACACTACTATAGCAAAGAGTGACCAGAAGTTTAATCCGCGAGTGCTCACAACGAGATAACACAGTATCAACCAAAGCGCGGCAATGCATGTAAATCTTATTATCAATGATAGCTTCATATTCTTAACATTCTGCATGGCTTCAACGTTCACGTTCCACAGCCAAAGTTAGTGCAAATATAGCAAGAACTTGCGTAATAACGGCAAATTTACATAATTTTTATGAAACAAAGAAAGGCACCACATGGTAGTGACGCCTTTCGGTATGATACATCAGATGATGTTGGTTCTTATATTATTTCCAGAGGGGGTTTTGAGTGAGGTTTTTGTTCAAGTTGATTTCACCCTTCGGAACCGGATAGAGGTATTGTTTTGCTTCAAATACGCGAGTACCACCATGTGATCCGTCAACATAACCATTAACATTTCCGATCTCAACAGGAGCAGCTGTCATGTTTGCTCCGAGAAGAATGTTAGGATTCTTGGTGCTGTCAAGCTTGTCAAGTTTGTGCCAGCGAACCAAGTCCCAGTAACGGAACCAGTTGTCAAACATCAACTCGCAACGACGGCAACGGCGAACTTCCCAGATGATGTCGCTTACGCCCCAATTGTTTGCGGGGTCAGAGAAGCCTACATTTGCTGTAAGAGCGGGAAGACCTGCGCGAGCATAGAGCTTGTTGATTGATTTGTTGAGGTCTGTATCGGTGATAGTCCCAAGTTCAGCTTTAGCTTCGGCATAGTTGCAATATACAACTTCCAACCAGAAGATAGGAGCGCAAGTATAGTTCTTAACTGTGTTTACGCGGTTATCCAAAGGAAGAGCAACGTTATCATATTTGCAGCAACCATAACCTGTTGAAGATGTCATCTCCATAGCACCGTTGCGGGCCCAAGACATTCCGTCATAGAAAACTATAGGGTCGATGGTTTTTGAGAGACGAGCGTCTCGTACTTCAAGCAACTTGGCGATAGAATAGTCACCATTGGCGTCAACTTCACCTACGTCTGATTTGTTTTCAGTAGTAAGGGCGAGGGGCTTGCCGTCTTTGAAAAGATATGAATCAAAAGCGTCTTTTGTCATACCGCTGATCTGGGTAGATGAGCAAGTATAAGCGATCAATGAGTGATACATCAAAGTGTTTGCGTATTCTTTGAAGAATATCACGTTGTTGTTACTTGAGAGGCTGACTGAGTTGTAGGTAGCTTGGTAGTCTTCGATTGCAGTACCAACTTCGTAACCTGCTTTCATAACGTTTTCACAAGCAGTAACGCATTCTTTGAGGAATTTGCTTGCACGTTCAGAATCGGCAGCTTTGCCATTTTCGGCAGCAGTGCGATATTTACAGAACGTACCTTCCCACAAACAGATGTCGGCTTTCATAGCGTTGGCCATGTCTTTGCTCCATGCTGTTTTAGATGCTTTGGTCGCAATAGCTGCGCAAGCATAGTTGAGGTCGGCAAGAACAGAGTCCATAACAACATCGCGGTCATCGCGAGCACCGTATGTAACGGCTTCATCGGCGGGGTCAACTACAACGTTGATCCATTGGATATCGCCATACATGCGCACTAATTGGAAATATTGCCATGCGCGGTTCAAACGGGCGATACCTTCGAAATTGGCTTTCTCATTGTCTGTGAGAGTAGAGGTGCGCACGTTGTTGATGATATAGTTGGCACGACGTATTTCTGTAAACGGATTGCTCCAGTTTGAAGAAGATGTAGGAACATTGGTGTTTGCCCAAGTTTGGAATGAGTTGCCAGCTTGGTCATCACTCAAAGTCTTGTAATAGAATAAACCTCCTGAATCGCCACGGCCATAGCCATAGAATTGGTTATAGAACGTGTTGCATTGGTTTGTCACATTTGACGCGTTGTTCCAATAAGTAGGATTATTGGTCTGCTCATCAAGCGGAAAACGGTTGTCGTCAATAAAGTCGTCGCAACTAACGAGTGGAGTTACCGCCAAAGCGACTGCTAAATATTTATATATTCTTTTCATTATGTTTCTAATTTAGATGTTATTAGAATGTAACTTGGAGACCGAATGAGAAAGTCTTGGTGATAGGAGTTGTACGACCCCAAGAGTTACCAGAACCTGCATTCAATTCCGGGTCAAGAGGATAGTCGCTGTTGCCACGGTAGAGGGTTGCGATGTTGTCGGCGCTGAAGTAAACGCGTGCTTTTTCGATATAAGCCTTGCGAGTCAACACTTGCGGAAGTGTGTAACCGAAAGTCACGTTCTTCAAGCGCAGGTAAGACATATCAACCAAGTAGCGACTTTGCGGATAGAAGTTGTGGTTACCTGAAGAGATACCTGATACTGTACCGCTACCTTCGTTACCCGGGAACATTGCGGGATATTTGTTTGATTGGTCAACGATATAATCGGTGATGTTGCCATCAGCGTCAAATACGATTTCGTTGTAAGAATCCATGTGAGCATATGTAGCATCGGCACCACGCATCAACGGCATTACAAATGCTGAGCGAGTCCACATGTCACGTTTACCTACACCTTGGAAGTAAAGGTCAAGGTCAAATCCTTTCCAGTCGCCACCAATGTGGAAGCTGTATTGATAACGAGGTTGAGTGTTACCGATAACTTTCAAGTCACCATGGTTATTGGCTGTACCGGTAGGAATAGCGTTGCCGTCGGCATCTTTCAAGTTGGGGTCACCACCATTGATTACACCGTCGTTGTTGAGGTCTTTGAATTTGATGTCACCGGGACCGTAAACAAATGTACCTTGTTCGAGACCGGTTTGATCAGCTATACCTGCAGCATAAATCCATGAGCCGTCTGCATTTTTGCCAACGAAGTCGTCTTTTTCAAAGTAACGGTCTGTTTCAAATCCCCAGATGTCACCATAAGTCATACCGCTATAGTAGTTGTTGAGTTCTTTGTTGGGGTTGTTCCATTCTGTAACTTTAGTCTTGTAGTCAGAAACGATAGCGTTGATGTAGAAGTTAACATCACCAAAGCGTTTGTTCCAGTTTACAGAAAGTTCCCAACCGCGAGAACGAAGTGAACCTGCATTTTCGATAGGAGCAGAAGCGCCTACAGAGCTTGGCAATTCGATACCCGGGGCAATCATGTCTTTAGTGTCGCGTTGGAACCAGTCAAAACCAACTGTCAAAGAGTTGTTCAAGAAGCCGAGGTCAAGACCTACGTCAAGAGTGCGAACACGTTCCCAAGTAAGAGAAGAAGATACCAAAGAAGGCATGTTGGCCATAGACAATTTAGATGAGCCGTTTACCCAATATGAACTGCTTGAAGAAACAGAGCTTACTGTTGACAAGAAACTGTAAGAACCGATGTTGTCGTTACCGATTTCACCGAAAGAGAAACGCAATTTACCATTGTTTACGATATCTTTGATTTCTTCAAAGTATGCTTCTTCTGAGAAGCGGTAACCTGCCGACATTGAGGGGAAGAAGCCCCATTGTTCTGACATCGGGAAGCGTGAAGATGAGTCGTAACGTGCATTTGCTTCAAACAAGTAGATGCCTTTGTAGTCATAGTTTACACGACCGAAGAAACCGCAAGTAGCCCAGTGAGAAGCAGATGAGTTCACTGTTTGAGTGCCTGTTGCAAGGTTCAATTCAGGAAGGTCGTTGTCATTGAGGTTCAAACGGCGAGCATAGAAGTAACGGTTGTCTTCTTGGTCGGCTGTGAAACCTGCCATAACTTTCAAGTTATGATCTTTAGCAAATGTCTTTTCGTAAGTTGCGAATACGTTAGCTGTCCAACGGTCGATCTTGGTGTTTGTTTGAGTCTGATAAGTTGAACTTTGTGATACTGCATACGTTGGGTTTGTGATATTTCCGCCCCATGTGTTCCAGCAATAAACAGGAAGATATGCATATTCGTTGTTACGGTTTGTCAAGTCGTAGGTGAAGTCGGCTTGCAAAGTAAGACCTTTGATGATTTCGGCTTTCAAATAACCGTTCAAACGGGTGAAAGTTGTAACATCGTGGTCGTTACCTGCTTGTTTGCGATATGCGATATCGTTACGAGCGTCAACTTGGTTGCCGTCGGCATCAAGCATGTAACCGTAAGGTCCGAAGTAAGAACCCCAGCGCCACATATAAGTATATGTATTACGACCTACATTTGGCATATCATACTCTTTGTTTGTGAAATTGAAACGTACGCCGGCGTCCAACCAGTCGGTCAATGCCACGTTGAAGTTTGCGTTAACGTTGTAGCGTTTCAATTTGTCGGGGTTGACTTTCATCAAACCTTCTTTTTCATTGTAGCCAAATGCTACATAGTAGTTGGCTTTGCCTGTCGAACCTTGAATGCTCACGTTGTGAGTTTGAGAAGGAGCGGCTTGGAACATGATGTCTTGAACGTCCCAGTCGGCATAGTACATAGCACCTGTTCCGTCGGGGTTAACGTAGTAGTCTCCCACATCTTCCCAGCTTTGGAACGGACGCATTTCGCGATAGCCTGATTTGCCACCGTTTTGAGCTTGCCATGCCTCGGCATAGGGGAGCATAGTGTCAAGATACATACCAAACAATTCGTTGGCAAGACCTGCACGTTTGTTTGCTTGGCTCAATGCGGCGATTTGTTCGGGAACAGTGCCGTAATCGGGGAGATATGTTGCGCTGCTCCAAGCGAAGTTGTTAGAATATTTGATAGAAACACGGTCTTGTTCTTTAGCTGTTTTGGTTGTAATCATGATTACACCACCGGCAGCACGAGTACCGTAGATAGAAGATGAAGCGGCATCTTTCAATACCGATACATCTTGAAGATCTTCCGGATTGAGGAAAGAGATGTCGTCCATAGGCACACCGTCAACAACATACAACGGTTTAACAACACCATTGATAGAACCGATACCACGGATTTCTACACTTGGAGTACCGTTGATGTCACCGTTTGCATTGGTGATAGTCAAACCCGGAACTGCACCTTGAAGGGCTTTCATTACATCGGTTTGAGGACGGCCTTCCATTGTCTTAGCAACATCGACAGCTGAAACCGCACCTGTCAAGTTTACTTTCTTTTGTGTACCGTAACCTACGATTACAACTTCATCGAGGAGTGCATCGGCACGTTCAAGCTGAACTGTCATACCGGGAGCTGCCACTGCTTCAGCTGTTTTGTAGCCGATGTAGCTTACCTTGATAACTGTGCCGGCTTTCACCTTGATGCTGAATTTACCGTCGATGTCGGTTGACGCGCCATTACGGGCGTTACCTTTTTCAAACACACTGGCACCGATTACCGGGTCACCGTTTTCATCTACGACTGTACCGGTGATAGCACCAATTGATTGCTGGGCGGCCTGAGGTTCAGGATTGGCGTATGCTGTAATCGGCATACCGCAAGCCAGCAATAGAGATAAATAAAGATGTTTTCTCATAAAATTAATAAATGATTAGTACTAATTGGGCTAAGTTTAAATAGCTTTTGGGTTAATAGATTTAGGTAGTTTCTCTCAATAGAGATTTGGCTATCAGATACATAAAGCATCATGGAACGCCATTTTTCAAGTCATTTGCCATACGCAAAGTTTTTTAAGTTTGTATAAAAACTCTTTATAAGAGATTACAATTATAATACGCAAATTTAGACAATTTATGACAAATAACAATTTTTATCTCAAAAAAAATTAATCGCAAGTCCATTTTTTTACGGCTTTTGTTGTGCAAATTATTTTATGTCGTCATACAATCAGCGTCAAACACGCAATGAATCAGCATCTTAATCCGATACAAATAG
>CAZBUT010000021.1:0-11132 GCA_964495165.1 uncultured Muribaculaceae bacterium
ATTGGAAACCCGCTCTATCGGGAGGTTGTTATGGGATTATAGTATTCCGGCAGTTGTCGCAATGGTTGTTATGCAATTGTACAACGTTATCGACCGTATATTTATAGGTCGTGGAGTAGGATCTGATGCGATTGCCGGGCTTGCCATAACATTCCCGGTAATGAACCTGTCGGCCGCGATCGGGGTGCTGATCGGAGCCGGAGCAAGCGCAAGGGTGTCTATAATGCTTGGAGCGAGAGATTACCGCGGAGCCGAGCTGGTGCTTGGCAACGCCTTGGTCTTGACATTGGCAAATGCAATTGCCTATCTGTCGGTATTCGGTATATTTATCGATGAAATATTGCTTTCGTTTGGAGCAAGCGAAACCTCTCTGCCCTATGCAAAAGATTTTATGCTCTATATACTTCCCGGAATGTTGGTGATGAATCTTACATTCAGTTTCAATAACATTATGCGAGCCTCAGGGTATCCGATGAAAGCCATGGCATCTATGTTTATCGGCACCGGATCCAATTTGGTGCTTGCTCCGTTGTTTATTTTTATATTTGATATGGGCATAAAGGGCGCAGCAATAGCAACAGACATCGCAATGACGATATCAATGATTTTTGTGATGTCGCATTTCATTTCCCGAAAAAGCGTGTTGCGTTTTACTCGCGGTATTTACAAATTGCGCAAGCACATTATATGGGGCATCGTAGCTATAGGCGCGGCTCCCTGTTTTGTGAATGTGGCGGGAAGCGCTATAAACGGCATTATCAACACCTCGTTGTATGAGTATGGAGGAGACACGGCAGTAGCTGCAGTAGGCATATTTTTTACTTATACGTCATTGCTGACAACCATTGTGGTGGGAATATGCCAAGGTATGCAACCTATTATCGGATATAATTATGGCGCCGGTCGGTTGGATCGTCTGAGCAAGGCGTTTTGGATATCGGTTTGGGCGAGTTCGGCTGTGACAACAATCGGTTGGGCGGCCGGGATTTTCTGCCCCGAGTATATAGCTATGTTGTTTACCGATGACAATAGTCTGATAAGCGTTACTGCAAACGGCATGTCGATTGCCATGTTGACATTCTTGTTTGTCGGATTTCAAATTGTAGCGACAACATTGTTTCAGTCAATAGGAAAAGCCGGGAAATCGATTTTCCTTAGTCTTATACGTCAAGTTATATTTTTTATTCCGTTCTTGTTGATATTTCCAAGCTTTACCGGACTCAACGGTGTTTGGTCGGCATTTCCCGTTTCTGACGCGTGTGCCACAATTGTCACATTGGTTTTGGTGATGTGGCAATTGCGACGATTAAACAGGTCTTAGGCTCTTTCCGGAACACGTTTTAAACTTCCGTCACTGTTAAAGTGGCGGTGACCGTATAGGTATCCTCTTAATAAATGTTTAACTGCCGGCCAAAATCGTGTCAATCCACGTCGGGAATTGCGCCATGCAAACAATGGTATCCTTAAAAAAGCAGTTACGGGGTGGACGATAGAAAAATAGGCGCCTTGAGCCATTAAAACTCCGGGCGTTAAACTCCGATTCCCTGTAGTCTCATCATTGTGATGAGTAATTGTGATTGGGAAAAAACGGCAAGTAAGTCCTGCGTGCATTGCTTGAATCATAAATAATGTTTCTTCTCCTGCATGTAGATGTTTTGCACCAAGTCCCCAATATGGGCTGAACTCTATCCTGCCGTAAATAGATAACCGCCGAAAAGCAATTTCAACCGATGAGATGTAATATCCTTTTTGCTTTTCTTGTAAATTAAATTCATGGTCGGGATATCGTTTATTGTCATTCCCACTATACTTGAATGTTGCAATGTCGAGCCAATGACGACCCTTAAAGATGTCGAGAACTGATAACAGTTGCTCAGTGGTGTATTTCAAATCATCATCGGCAATGAGGCAAATATCTCCGGTTGAATGTTTGATGGCATTGTTACGGTTATTGCTTAGTCCCTTATTGTTTATTGGAAATACGCTGATGTCTTTACGGTGTAGCTCGACCGGGATAATACCGGGAAAGTCATTGGCATCGGGCAGTTGCCACGAAACTATATAGTTTACATTGTCAGCAACAGGCAGATTCATTGCGGCAACACGTTTGATGCCATCATATCCTAAAGTGCTGATGAGAACATCAAGGGTCATAATCGTGCATTTATACGGTTATTCCAAAAATTGACAAATCTTTGAGCGACAGCAATTGAATCATTGTGTTTTACCACAAAATCACGTCCTTGTTTGGCTCGTATGGGGATTAATTCGGGATGAAGCACGATTTGTTCTATTGTTTTACGTAGTTGCTCGTCATCGGGTACAGCGTTTACAATGGGCCGGTTTTCAAATTCTCCGATAAAGTCATAATATTCTGGCTCAGCTCCGCTTACAGTGGTAAGCCCATATGACATTCCAATCAGCGCATTTGTGGCAGGAGTATAAGAATATAACTGATCAAGTAACACGTGACTATGTCTCATGATCTCTATATACTCGGAATAAGGAATGTTTTCAACGATTTTCAACTCACATTTATCGGGGTATTGTTCGCTTACGCGTTTGGCAGCAGCAAGAATTCGGTCGGTACCTTTTTCTTCTTTACGATAGTTATGCATACCGAGAAACAACTTTACTTTGCTCGGGACGGTATCAAATGATATAGCCGGGATTAGTGACTGTGTGTCGATAGGAATGCCTGCATATGCAATTTTGTGCTCAGGGAGTATAGTGCGGCAGGCCAAATCATATTCATATAAAACAGATACAGCACCATCAATATTGTCGTAAATAAATTGACAATGGTCTTTTAGCGGATTGTTAAGCCATGCATGTATTGTTTCCGGTTGTTTAAGTTGTAACGGTGATGGCTTTCCGTATATTTGCCACTCATTGTACGTAAGTTTGCAGTTTGGATCTATACACATTTTGACATACGGAGTGTCGGTACCAAGAGCTGTGAGGAAAACCGATTTGTTGTTTTGCTTTAGCTTGTTAAAAATGTGTTTGACTTTGTTGGGCTTAAGATCTAAAAAAACCGGATTGCTGATATGGACGACGTCATAACCTTTCAGTGAATCCGATAAAAAAGTGTTGAGGTTTAACCAGAGAGCCAATCCTCCTATTTTGCCCGGAAGTCGCCTTGAAATATCTATGTTGCGCTGGGTCTGCATCCAACGAGAACCATTTGATGCAACAATGGCATCGTGTCCGAGCTTACGCATGGCGTCGGCCAAAGTTTTATGGTAATTGCTTGCATCTCCTATGAACAAAATTTTCATTTTATTTTTGGTGTTAAAAATAAACGTGTCAAGATGGCAACTCCCCTTCCTCCGGCAGAGATAAACCTGGTTATGAATTTAAAAAACTGATGGTGATATGTGCTTGCCGTTCGGTCAAGCACTTCTCCCAACAATCGCTGGCTGTTTATTTTGTCGCCTTCCTTGGCATACATTCCCGCCAAAATGCAACGACGCACTTCAATCCACAAAATCGCGTTTTTCTGTGCGTAGCTCTCTATGCTTTTTGTACAACAATCCAATGCATATTCCCATTTTTCCGGTGATGAGGCAAAGTCTGTGCCGGTGATGGACTCCTGTTGGCAGAAAACGTGAACGCTGTCACAGACATTGATATGCTTGAATATGGGCTTAGACAATAGTAATCGGACTCCTAATTCATAATCGTCCCAGCCCAACACCGATCCATTCCAGGCTCCGGCAGCTACCAAGAAGTCGGTTTTTACAATATAACGCTGAGTAGCAAGCGAACTATGAAATATGTGATTGAACAATGGCTTTTTAATATAACATTTTTTCTTTGCCGTTGAACCGTCAATATTGTGCATTGTTATATCCCAGCCTATGATGTCGGCATCGGGGTTTTCTGCGATTGCATGATGTATGTTTTGCGTGTGGCCGACCGACATTGTGTCGTCTGAATCAAAAAACATGACATACGGAGTCGTAACCGCCTTCAGACCGCAGTTGCGTGCACACGCCGCACCGGGTTGTCGCTCTTGTAAAACAGATATTTTAAAAGAATCTGTTTCATTTTCTTCTTTCCAGCGAGTCAATACGGCAAATGTGTTGTCGGTAGAATTGTTATCAACCAGTATAATATTTAGCGGGCGCAAAGTTTGTGCCGCAATCGAATTGAGAGTGCGATTAACAAGCGTAGCCCTGTTATATACGGGAATAACAATACTGATCAGTGCATCTGTCGCCATACAAAGTAAACGCATAAACCACATGCTATATTATGAATATCATTCAAAAAATCAGTTACTGCAATAAAATGATGTGGTTATGTTGTCGGATTTTGAGTTTTGAATAGAAAATGCTATTTTTGTAGTTTAGAAACTGTGCGAGTCGCAGTTGTAATCCGCGAAAAACATTATGGCAACAGACGAAGAATTATACATTGATACACAGTCGACTACGGAAGATTATACCGGAGATGACATTAAGACTCTTGAATGGAACGAGCATATACGCCGCCGTCCGGGTATGTATATTGGCAAACTTGGAGATGGTACGGCGAGTGACGATGGTATATATGTGCTTCTGAAAGAGGTGCTTGACAACGCTATCGATGAGTATATGATGGGGTTTGGAAAGCAAGTCATGGTTGATGTCGATGAGTCTTCGGTGCAAGTGCGCGATTACGGGCGTGGCATTCCTCTTGACAAGGTGGTTGATGTTGCGTCAAAAATGAATACAGGAGCGAAATATGACTCTAAGGCTTTTAAAAAGTCGGTGGGGCTTAATGGCGTCGGCATAAAAGCCGTAAATGCCTTGTCTACTGAATTTTATATAGAAAGCACGCGCGATGGGAAGTGCAAACAGGTGCATTTCAGCCGTGGCGGGATCGTAAGCGAAAGTGAGCTAAAACCCACCAATGAGCCGAATGGCACACTTGTGAGATTTGTCCCGGATGCAGAGATATTCCGTGATTATATCTACCGAGAGGAATTTATTGTTCCATTACTTAAGAATTATACATTTCTCAATACCGGACTTGCAATATTCCTTAACGGAAAACGTTTTTATTCGCGCAACGGGCTTGCCGACCTGCTGAAAGAGAATCTAACGACCGACACATTGTATCCTATCATACATCTAAAAGGAGATGATATTGAGGTTGTGATTACCCACACCAATCAATATGGCGAGGAATATTATTCGTTTGTCAACGGACAGCACACTACTCAAGGCGGAACTCACCTCATGGCTTTTAAAGAGGCCGTAGCCAGAACGATAAAGGATCATTACGGACGTAACTTTGAATATTCCGATATACGCAACGGTATAGTAGCGGCTGTTGCCGTAAAAGTAGAAGAGCCTGTGTTTGAATCACAGACAAAAACCAGGCTTGGATCGCGCGACATGGGGCCTGACGGCCCTACCGTGGCAAAATTCATAGGCGATTTCATAAAGAAGGAGCTGGACAACTACCTCCATAAGGAACTTGATGTCGCTGAAGTTATTCTCAAAAAAATACAAGAGAGCGAAAAAGAACGCAAGGCAATGGCAGGAGTAACCAAACTTGCACGGGAGAAAGCCAAAAAGGTGAATCTGCACAATAAGAAACTCCTCGATTGCCGTGTTCATCTCAATGACGTTAAGGGAAATGAGGAGTCGAAAGATGCCTCTTCTATTTTTATAACAGAGGGAGATTCAGCAGCAGGATCTATTACGAAGATACGCAATGTTGAGACTCAAGCAGTATTCTCACTTAGAGGTAAGCCGTTGAATACCTATGGACTTACCCAAAAAGTCGTGTATGAAAATGATGAGTTTAACTTGCTTCAGGCTGCTCTCAATATTGAAGACGGGCTTGACGGGTTGCGCTATAATAAGGTAATCATTGCTACTGATGCCGATGTTGACGGAATGCATATCCGCCTGTTGATGATTACATTCTTCCTGCAATTCTTCCCCGATTTGATAAAGAAAGGGCATGTCTATGTTTTACAGACTCCGTTGTTCCGTGTCCGCAACAAAAAAACGGCAAAACGTGTAGGAGTGAGAAAAAACGGTGCCGGCATAGAAGAAACATATTATTGTTATACCGACGAGGAACGTATTGCCGCTATTGAAAAATTAGGGGCAAATGCCGAGATTACACGATTTAAAGGTCTTGGTGAAATATCCCCCGAGGAGTTCCGTGACTTCATTGGTCCCGACATGCGCATTGATCGTGTAACATTGCGTAAAGAAGATGCAGTTGCCGAGTTGCTGGAATTTTATATGGGAAAGAATACCTCTGATCGTCAGAATTTTATAATCGATAATCTTGTTGTAGAAGATGATACAGAACTCGCATGAATCTAAAAAACGTGTTGCTCTTTATCCCGGCACGTTTGACCCTTTCACTACCGGACACTTGTCTATCGTCGAAAGGGGGTTGGCTCTATTTGACGAGATTGTAATAGCCGTGGGAGTAAATGATTCGAAGCGATGTTACCGCCCAACGACTGAACGGGTTGAGCACATACGTCGAGTGATGAAAGACTATCCTGCTGTCAGGGTCATAAGCTATGACGCATTGACGGTAGAAGCGGCCCGGCAAGAAGGCGCTAATTTTATACTGCGTGGAGTCAGAACCGTTGCCGATTATGAGTATGAACGAAATCTTGCTTACGCCAATCGAAACATTTCAGGTATCGAAACCGTTTTATTATATACATTGCCCGAATTGTCTTATATAAGTTCAACGATGGTGCGAGACCTCGAACGTCATGGCTACGATGTGTCACCATACGTTCCAGATGAAAAATAATTTATAGAAATACACAAAAATATATATTGAAAAGCTGTATATAAAGATGAAAAAATTGTTGTTGGCATTGACAGCCATAGGCTTTTTTGTATCGCTCATGGCTCAATCATTTCAGATGACACCCGATCGTAAGTTGCGATACGCCGAAGGTATTATAGAAAATTATTATGTTGACACTGTAAACGCCGACAAAATTGTCGAAGAAGCGATTGTCGCGATGCTCAAGACACTCGACCCGCATTCGACATATTCAACTCCCGAAGAAACCAAGGAATTGACCGAACCGCTACAAGGAAATTTCAGCGGAATAGGAATTCAATTCAATATGCTTGAAGATACACTCTATGTCATACAAACCACAGCCGGAGGTCCCTCTGAAAGAGTTGGATTGAGAGCAGGAGACCGCATAATCCGTGCCAATGACACCATTATCGCCGGTGTGAAAATGAAAAACAACGATGTCATCAAACGTTTAAGAGGACCTAAAGGCTCTACCGTAGACGTAAAAGTGAAACGTCGCGGAGAGACTGACCTCATAGACTTTCGCATAACCCGAGATGAGATACCTATCTATAGCGTTGATGCTGCATATATGGCTGATGACAACACCGGATATATACGCATTTCACGTTTTGCACAAGACACCCATGAAGAAGTCGCCAAAGCAATGGGCAAACTCAAGAAGCAAGGTATGAAGGATCTTATAATCGATGTTGAGGACAACGGCGGCGGTTATATGAATTCGGCGGTGGAATTGTCTAACATGCTCCTGAATCAAGACGACCTGATAGTATATACCGACGGTCCGCGTATGGATCCATATTATTTCTATGCCGAGGGAGGCAAATCTTTTGACGGCAAGGTTGTTGTCATGGTTAATCAATATTCGGCTTCAGCAAGCGAGATTCTTGCAGGTGCATTGCAGGATAATGACCGAGGAGTAGTTGTTGGACGGCGTACATTTGGGAAAGGACTTGTGCAACGCCCATTTCCATTCCCCGACGGTTCAATGATACGCCTCACGGTTTCCCGCTACCATACCCCCTCGGGAAGATGCATTCAGAAGCCCTATGAAGAAGGAGAGAAAGAAGACTATTACAATGATATAAAACGCAGGTATGAATCGGGTGAGTTTATGAGCGCCGATAGTGTTCACTTTGCCGATTCACTGAAATATACCACTCTCAAAAATCGTCGCATTGTATATGGTGGCGGCGGAATAATGCCCGATCGTTTTGTTGCGATTGACACCACTGCCTACAGCAATTATTACCGTGACCTTGTTGCTAAAGGGGTGTTAAACCAATTCTGTATTGATTATGTTGATAATCACCGCAACGAGATGTTGGAAATGTATCCCGATGAATCAACATTTGTCGATCGATTTATCGTTGAGGATTCAATGATGCAGGCACTTGTTGCCAGAGGCGAAAAAGACGGCGTTAAGTTCAATGATGAGCAATACGCCAAAAGCCGCGAATATATGCGGGTTATCTTAAAAGCGCTGCTCGCACGGGATCTGTTTGAAACAAGCAGCTATTTCAGAGTTGTTAATGAGATTAATCCTATCTATCGCGAAGCAATGAATATCATAAACACTCCCGCTCAATACAACACCCTCCTCGGCAATTAACGGCTGAGATAAGCGTAGAAGCAAGGAAAGTTATTACACTATTTACTTGTAGAGGTTGATGATGTCGGCGATTTCGCGGGCATCATCGGCTGATGTGCAACGTGTGATGGGCAGGCTTATGATCTCGTCAGCTATTTTTTCTGCAATCGGATATGATGTTTTGGCATATTGGCTGTCTCTGTAGCATGGCTGCAAATGCGGTGGAGTAGGGTAGTGGATTGCTGTTTCAACACCGTGTGAGGAAAGGTAGTCGCGGAATTTGTCTCTATCGGTCACGCGTATGGTGTATTGATGCCATACTTGCTCATTGGCTATTCGCCTGATAGGTTTTGTTACGGCTTGGTTTTTGATTGCTTGTTCATATATGTCTGCAATCTGTTGCCGATAGCCGTTTTCCTCTTTAATGTGTGGCAGTTTGACGTTTATTATGGCGGCTTGCATTGGGTCGAGCCGGCAATTGAGTCCTGCGTAAATGTTATGGTATTGGCGGTCGCTTCCATAGTTGCGCAGCGCTGTGATCGCATCGGCAAGGGCTTTATCGTGGGTCACAACTGCTCCTGCATCGCCAAGTGCACCGATGTTTTTGGTCGGATAGAAGCTGAATGCTCCTGCATCGCCAAGTGCTCCTGTCATGCGTGAACCATATAGACCGTCGGCAAGAGCAGTCGCTCCTATTGCTTGGGCGTTGTCTTCAATCACTTTCAGATTGAATTTTTTTGCGCATTTGGCTATGCAATCATCCCATGCAACCAGACCATAGAGATGCACAGGCATTATGGCGCGAGTGCGGGAAGATAGATTCCTCTCTAATAGACTGCTATCGAGATTGTAGGTGAGTATATCGGGTTCTACAAATCGGGGAACAAGTCCATTGTCGGTTATGGCAAGTACCGATGCAATATATGTATTTGACGGGACGATGATTTCGTCTCCGGCGTGCATGACTCCTAATTCGATATATGCCCGTATAATGAGTCTTAGTGCATCAAGACCATTGCTGACACCTATGGCGTAGGGTGCATTGCATAGTGTGGCGAGATTCTGCTCAAATGTCGCGACTTCCTCCCCTCCGATGTAACGTCCGCTTTCGATTACACGTTCTGTCGCCTTTTTTATGGCATCGGAATAGGGCGCATTGACTGTGGCAAGATCAAGAAAAGTGTATCGTTTCATCGTGGTAGTTTATGAGCTGTGAGTGACAGAAAACGGTGGTAATCTCTGACGTAGTCTTCTTCGGAGTATTCTAATGATGTGAGCACAAGGCACACTGAACCTGAAGAGAAATTGTCAATGCGTCGCCATATACCGGCGGGAATGTAAAGCGCGTTGTAGGGCCTGTTTAAGGTGAATGTTTTGGTCGAGTGACCGTCGGTGAGAGTGACGTCAAAACACCCGCTTGCCGCAATTATAAATTCTTGGGCGTTGTGGTGGGAGTGTCCGCCTCGTTCTGAGTCTCCGGGAATATCATACAGATAAAACACACGTCTCACTTCAAAAGGAAATTCGGCGGTGTTTTCCACAACCGATAGTGAGCCGTTTTCATGTGAATGTTTCTCCAATTGGATTATATGGCAGTCCTCTAACAATGATATTTCGTGGCTGTTTTTCATTTTGTGATGAGTGTTTTGTAATAGTCAAAATCACGTATGTAGTCGTTTGCGTCGTATGTCGTAGATGACAACACAAGTGCAACCGAATTGGTTGAGAAATTGTCGAGTTCACGCCATGTCATAGCCGGTACATACAATCCATAGTAAGAACGTGACATGTGAAAGCGTTTTGTCTCGTTTCCGTCAGTGAGAACCACGTCAAAACTTCCTGAAAGAGCTACAATGAGTTCATGCTGGGAGCGGAATGCATGTCCGTCGCGATTGCGTCCTCCCGGCACATCATATATCCAGTAAACCCTTGCTATGTCAAACGGCACCTGTGTGGCATTTTGTATAAACGACAGATTGCCTCTGATGTCACATATTTTAGGCAAGTCTATAATATGAGCGTCATTCAATGCCATTCTCTGCGAGTTTTATGAGATATTGTCCGTATTCGTTTGATTTCATTGGTTGAGCAATGCGTTTCAATTGCTCATTGTCGATAAATCCTCTTCTGAATGCAATTTCTTCAAGAGCCGCTATTTTAAATCCTTGGCGTTTCTCGATGGTTTCAATGAAATTTGATGCTTCCATCAAAGAGTCGATCGTCCCGGTGTCTAACCATGCAAAACCTCGTCCAAGGCGTTTTACGTTTAAACAGCCCCGTTGCAGATAGGCTTGGTTGACCGATGTTATTTCAAGTTCTCCTCGTTTTGAGGGCTTTACATTCTTGGCAATTTGTATAACATCATTGGGATAAAAATATAATCCAACGACGGCATAGTTTGATGTGGGGTTTTGGGGCTTCTCTATTATAGAAAGGGCTTTGCCTTCTGCGTCAAACGATACCACGCCATATCGTTGCGGGTCTTGAACCGGATAGGCAAATATTGTCGCTTCGCCATTGTCGGCAATCGAGACGGCATCGGCAAGCATGGCCGAGAATCCCTGTCCGTAGAATATATTGTCGCCAAGCACTAAGCACACATCGTCGTCCCCGATAAACTTCTCGCCGATGATAAACGCTTGCGCCAATCCGTCGGGGCTTGGCTGCTCGGCATATTCAAAGTTCACCCCAAGCTCTTTGCCGTCACCCAGCAATCGCTCAAACAAGGGCAGGTCGT
>CAZBUT010000022.1:0-4765 GCA_964495165.1 uncultured Muribaculaceae bacterium
ACGCTACAGAGTGAGAGAAGACTCGGCCATTGCGGTAGTGTGGTCACTTGGCATGGCAATAGGAGTCTTATTTGTATTTCTCACCCCCGGTTATGTCCCTGAGCTAAACTCATTTTTATTTGGCAATATCCTCACAATCACCACCGGTGATTTATGGGCTTTCGGAATATATACAATTGTCTTAATCATATTTTTCGCTTTGTTTTACAAATCGATTGTTGCCTGCGCTTTTGACCGCGATTTTGCACAGGTAATGCATCTTCCCGTCAGGTTTATATCATACACTATGACGGTGTTGGTTGCTGTTTGCATAGTTTTGACAATCAGGCTTGTCGGCTTGATGCTTCTCATGTCTTTGCTTTCACTGCCCCAAATGATTGCCGAGATATATTGTAACAGATTCAAGTCAATGATGTTGCTGTCAATTATCATTTCACTGGCATGTTGTCTCGCCGGGTTATTGCTCACCACAATCATAGACGCACCTTGTTCTGCCATCATTGTCATCATTATGGTAGCCGTTTACATTGCAGGTAGAATCGTCAAAGGACTATTACCAAAGACCCACATGCAATAAAGGGGCTAAATCACACGTTAATAAAAAGATAAACCGCATTTGATTTGAGACATGCCCGCTACATAATAATTCTATTACTCTCGATGCTTGCAATATCTTCATGCAGCACCAAGAAGAATACAGCCGCATCTCGTTTCTATCAAGCGTTTACCACTCGATATAATGTTTATTTCAACGGCGATGAACATTATAAAACCACTATCAAAGAGATGGAAAAGAACTATGAAGACGATTATAGTTCTATGGTATATGTTCATCCGGCAGAAGCCTACAATCACCCCAAAGCGCCCCAGCCGCAAGGCAACTTTGACCGGTCTATAGAAAAAGCGCAAAAAGCGATACAGCTTCACTCTATAAAAAAACGTCCTAAGAAAAAATCCGGCAAATCGCGCGACAAAAAATATCAAGAATGGATGAAGCGCGAAGAATACAACCCATTTCTGCACAACGCATGGATGATGATGGGGCGCAGCCAATACCTTAACGGTGATTTTCTCGGTGCGGCATCGACATTTTACTACACTTCAAAACATTTCAAGTGGTTGCCTGAGACAGTCACTGAGGCAGAACTATGGCAAGCCCGCAGCTATTGCACGCTCGGGTGGCAATTTGAAGCTGAAAACATTTTGGTGAAGATAAAAAAAGATGCCCTCACCAATAACACACTCAAGGGTCTGTACAACTTGGTTTACACCGATTATTACATTAAAGGAAACGACTATGATAAAGCTATTCCTTACTTGATTGAAGCCATAAAATTTGCAAAAGGCTCACAGAAGACACGCCTGCGTTTCCTTTTGGGGCAACTTTATTCTTTAACGGGGAAAAAGCAGGAAGCATATCAGGCGTTTAAAGAAGCCGGAAGTTCCTCAAGCGCACCCTACCGCACAAAATTCAATGCACGCATAAAGCAGAGCGAAGTTTACAGCGGCGAAGACATCGAAAAGGAAGTCAAAGCCCTTAAACGCATGACCCGATATGACCGTAACAAAGAATATCTCGACCAGATATATTATGCTATCGGCAACTTGTATTTGTCTCGGCAAGACACTATACATGCAATTGAAAATTACATACTTGCAGCAGAAAAAAGCACACGCAACGGTATTGACAAAGCAATTAACCAAATCACGCTCGGCAACTTGTATTTTTTGCAACACAAGTATGATCTTGCACAGCCGTGCTATGCCGAAGCTGTGCCACAACTGCCTGAGACATATCCCGACTATGCCACTCTGAAAAAGCGCAGCGATGTACTTGACGAACTTGCCGTGTACTCACAAAACGTCACTTTGCAAGACTCCTTATTACGATTATCGGAAATGCCCGAAGAACAACAGCGCGCAATCATAGACGAAATCATACGCGAACTTAAAAAGAAAGAAAAGGAGGAGGCCGAAAACGCTGAGCGTGAAGCATACCTTGCAGAACAAGCCGCCCAAGGCAACGGTCTGCAAAACACCAATGCTCCTACAACATTTACCCTCAACACCGATGATTCTTGGTATTTTTATAACACCGCGACAAAAAACGCCGGAAAGACAGAGTTCCAAAAACGATGGGGACGGCGCAAACTTGAAGATGACTGGCGACGCAGAAACAAATCATCGTTTGACATGGCCGAATTTGAATCAGGAAACGAAAACGATGAAAACGACACCGGCGATGAGTCAACCGATGCAACATCAACCGACGGTGAACCCAAGTCAGAAAAAGAACTTAACGAGGAGAAAGAAAAGCAGAAACGGTCAGAAGACCCGCACTATCCCGAGTATTATCTGAAACAGATTCCTCAAACCCCCGAGGACAAACTGACGGCCAATGAAGTAATACAAGAGGGACTTTTCAACATGGGTGTAATACTCAAAGACAAACTCGAAGATTACACTGCCGCAGCAACCGAGTTTGACAGATTGTTGACTCGTTACCCCGACAACATATATCGTCTTGACGCATATTACAATCTTTATTTGATGTTTATGCGCCAAAACAATACGGTGCTCGCCGAAAAATATCGAATGCTCATCGTTCAGGAGTTTCCTGAATCGGGCTACGGTGTAGCCATGCGAGACCGCAACTACTTTGAAAATCTGAAAGAGATGAACAACCGGCAGGAAAAACTATATGCCGATGCCTATGAAGCATACTTAAACAACGATAATTCAACAGTACATGGCGCATACGAACAGATGATGCGGGATTTCCCGCTTAGCGAAATAATGCCTAAGTTCATGTTTCTTCACGCTCTTGCTTATGTCACAGAAAAAGAGCCTGAAAAATTTAACGCAACATTAAAGGAACTGTTGGAACGTTATCCCGAAACCGACATAACGCCTCTCGCTTCTTCCTACCTCAAACAAATGGCACAAGGTCGACAGCTTGAAAGCGGAGCTGTAAATATGAGAGGAATGCTTTGGGATATCAGGCTTTCAAATGACTCTGTTGCAGGCGATGCGTCTCAAGCTCCGATTGAATTCAGCACGGCAACCGATGTACCGCACTTGCTTATATTGACTTACCCCACAGACACCGTCTCGCCCAACAATTTGCTGTATGAAGTTGCAAGACACAACTTCACATCATTTGTAGTCAAAGATTTTGACTTGGAACAAATGAACTTTGGGCGACTTGGTTTGTTAATCATAAAAGGGTTTGAAAATATCGATGAACTTAACCACTACCGTAAAGTAATGGCCGAGAACGACAAATTAAACCTTCCACCTCAGGTGCGTCCTATAGTTATAAGCGCCGAAAACTTTGACATGCTGTTAAAACAAGGTCGTTCGTTTGAAGAATACTTCAGCTTTATGAGAGAGCAAATTATCGAAGAGACCGAACAAGAGGTGCTTCCGTCCGATGACAATAACGATATTGAGCCGGAAAACACCGAACCGCAGGAAGATACCGAAATACAATCACAACAGGAGCAAATGCCTGAACAGCCTACCGTTCAGGAAACGCCTGTCGACTCCATTGTTCCGGAATCTTCCGCGACCAAACCGGCTACTATCGAAGCAAAAACCGACACAACAGCAACCATGCCGGCGGCTACTGTTCAACCTCAACCTGTACAAGAGGAACAGGCGCAAGAGATACAGGCAGAAAAACCGACAGAGAGCAAAAAACAGAACAAACCGACACCAAAGGCTAAGCCGATACCTCTGCCGGAATATCCGGCAGGTTCTGAAGGCGATGACCCGCTATTGGACACACCTTAAAAGTTGACATAAGACAATGACAACAAGTTCACACATAATACTTTGGGCCGATGATGAAATTGATTTGCTAAAGCCCCATATCCTTTTTCTCAAGAACAAAGGGTATAACGTCGTTACGGTCAATAATGGACGCGATGCGCTGGAGTTGACCGAACATGAGCATTTCGATCTCATAATACTTGACGAGAATATGCCCGGACTCACCGGACTGGAAACGCTGTCTCGCATCAAGCAAGTAAAACCCCATATCCCGGTCATAATGATTACCAAAAGCGAAGAGGAAAACATTATGGATCAAGCTGTCGGCAACAAAATAGCCGACTACCTCATCAAGCCGGTAAACCCCAACCAGATTTTGCTGTCAATAAAGAAAAATCTGCATTCCGAGAAATTGGTTTCAGAACAAGCCACATCCGACTACAGACAAGAATTTGGCAAAATAACGTCTTTGATAAACGACTCTTATACGATTGAGGATTGGTATGAACTATACCGCAAACTCGTCTTTTGGGAACTGCAACTTGCAGCGACCGACACCAACATGGACGAGCTTCTCAACATGCAAAAGATTGAGGCCAATGCCGCATTCGCCAAATTTGTCAAGAAAAATTATGAAAAGTGGATTTCAGGCGACAACAGCCCGTTAATGAGTCCGCAGGTATTCAAATCTCACGTATTTCCGCTCCTTGACAAAAAAGAAAAAGTATTTTTCATTCTCATCGACAATTTCAGGCTCGATCAATGGAACACTATCAAACCGTTACTGAGCGACTCCTTTACTTTTGAAGAAGACCTATATTGCTCTATATTGCCAACAGCAACTCAATATGCGCGTAATGCGATTTTCTCAGGACTTATGCCCGATAAGATCTCAAAAATGTTCCCCGAATTGTGGGTAGATGAAGATGAAGACGAGGGTAAAAATCTGAATGAATCGCCATTAATAGCAACACAATTTGACCGTTACCGC
>CAZBUT010000022.1:4775-11078 GCA_964495165.1 uncultured Muribaculaceae bacterium
GGATGAAATTATCCAATCTTACGGCGGTAAAAAATCTTATTTAATCGCCATTAATAGAAACACAATTTCACCTTTACCCCCGCGGTTTAAATTTTTCTAAAAATAAAATCAACGACTCTGTCGCCGGAGATAAATTGATTAGAGAATTTGCCAACCTCGAAAGCAACGAGCTTAACGTTGTTGTGCTTAACTTTATTGACATGCTGTCACACGCGCGCACCGAATCCAAGATGATACGGGAGTTGGCTTCTTCCAATGCAGCCTATCGCTCCTTGACAGAGTCTTGGTTCAAACATTCATCGGCACTTGACCTGTTCCGTAAAATAGCCGAAAAGGGTTATAAAATCGTATTAACAACCGACCACGGGACTATCAAGGTAGATAATCCCATAAAAGTAATTGGAGACAAGAATACCAATACAAACCTGCGATATAAAGTAGGCAAGAACCTCAGTTATAACCCCAAACAGGTATATGAGATAAAACAGCCCGAACGGTATGGATTGCCGACACCCAATGTATCATCGACCTATATTTTCGCATCGGGACGCGACTTCTTTGCCTACCCCAACAATTATAACCATTACGTGCAATATTACACCGATACATTTCAACATGGCGGCATATCAATCGAAGAAATGATTATACCGCTCATAACTTTAACAGCAAAATAAACCAACTTTGAAAATGAATAATATAATCAAAATCGCATCTTTAGCAGATATAGACACCGCAGCCCGTGAATTTGTAAATCTCATGGGCGACGAGACAGTATTCGCATTCTATGGTGAAATGGGTGCGGGTAAAACAACCTTCATCAATGCCCTTTGCCGGGTATTGGGTGTTGAAGATGATGTCACCAACTCCCCCTCTTTTTCTATCGTAAACGAATACCGTTCCGATACTACGGCCGAACTGATTTATCATTTTGACCTCTACCGTATCGAAAACCTTGAAGAGGCATTTGACATAGGTATCGAAGACTATTTTGACTCCGGCGCTTTATGTTTGCTTGAATGGCCTGAACGGGTTGAAGACATTCTGCCTGACGACACCGTAAAAGTGGAAATTACCGTCAACGATGATGATTCTCGTCAACTTGTGATTACTCGCCAATAAATGAACGAAGACCCTATTTACATAAAACTTGATTCAACAGCATCGACCAATTCCTATTTGTCGGAAATTGCCGGCAATTGTTCTCATGGGACAGTTGTCGTTACCGGCGAACAGACAGCAGGGAGAGGTCAACGTGGCAATACTTGGGAAGCCGAACCGGGCAAAAATCTCACCTTCTCAATTTTGTTGCGCCCCGAAGCCATTACTCCCTATCGCCAATTTGCCGTTTCTGAAATCGTATCGGTTGCAATAGTAAATATTCTGCAACTATATATTTCAGACTACGATGTTGCCATCAAATGGCCTAATGACATATATGTACACGACAGCAAAATATGCGGCATACTGATTGAAAATTCATTAATGGGAGCAAATATCGATCACTCGATAGCCGGAATCGGAATAAATGTAAATCAACGGGCATTTCACTCCAACGCCCCCAATCCGGTGTCGCTGTTCAACATCATAGGCAATGAGACAAAACTTGATGAGATACTCGATGAAGTGTGTCGGGAAATTTTAGCTTTGATGAACCAATGCAACAACGACACAATACTCGACAATCTGCATCAGCGTTATTGCTCGATGCTTTGGAGAGGAAACGGCTTGTTCCCCTACCGCGACAATCTGACAGGTCAACGCATCATGGCCTCAATTGCAAGTGTTGACAAAAACGGAATGTTGACATTGAAACTTGGGGACGGAAGTTTACGCACCTATGCATTCAAAGAGATTACAGCATTATTACATTAACAATTCCATAAACCAATTAATTACTCTTTTATATGAAAACTATCATAACACATGTATTTATTTTATTAGCAGTATCTTTTTGCTCAATAGCAGTCTCTGCAGCAGGCAACAACGACAAGAAACTGAAAATTGAAAAGCCCGATATGGATAAAATATGCGCCGAAGTCAACAATCCGGCATCAAAATACTATTATCCCAAATTGATAGCAACCTATGAAAAACGTGACACGACAATGCAACTTGAAGACTTCAGGCATCTATATTATGGATATGCTTGCCAAGAAGATTATGACCCATATCGCAAATCGGAGTTTTCTCAAAAAGTGGAAGAATTATACCAGATAAACAAACACACACGCGCCGAGTGTGACACAATAATAAAATATGCCGAATTATCTCTCAAAGACACCCCTTTTGATTTGCAGCAAATGAACTTTCTCATATACGCGCTCAGAGAGAAGAAAAAGCATCATCTTGCCAATATATGGCAATATAAACTCAATCACATTCTGGAAGCAATAGTCTCGTCAGGCACCGGATTGGATCAAGAAAACGCATGGCATGTAATAATCCCTCGCAATGAATACAACATCATCAACTTCATGGGATATAAAGCCATATCACAAGAATTTGAGCGGCCTTATTACGATCATGTGTTTATCGAAAAGAAAAACGATAAATCGCCCGAGGGATACTACTTCAACATCGAGTATATACTGAAAGAATATAACCGTAAAAATCCCGAATAGCGCATTATCCGAGCATAGACGTAATCCTTTTAAGAGCCGATATAAATGCATCGGCTTCCTCTTGGGTGTTATACAGAGCAAACGAAGCCCTCACCGTACCCTCTATGCCCAATGCAGTCATGAGAGGTTGCGCGCAATGGTGTCCCGTACGCACAGCTATGCCAAGTTTGTCAAGCAACATACCAATATCGTAATGATGCTCATTGCCAATGAGAAAAGATATTACTGCACATTTACCCGGAGCGGTTCCGAAAATCCTCATGCCTGGAATCTCCAACATTTTGCCGGTCGTGTATTCCAATAACTCATGTTCATGTGCAGCAATCTGCTCCACCCCTATACCGGTCATATAATCGACCGCTTGGTGGAAAGCCGCTATATCGACAAAGTCGGGAGTCCCTGCCTCAAATTTAAAGGGGAGCTCGGCAAATGTCGTGTGTTCAAAGCTCACATGCCCAATCATTTCCCCACCGCCTTGATAGGGGGGCATCATTTCGAGCAGATACTTTTTACCGTACAATACTCCTACGCCGGCCGGACCATACATTTTGTGAGACGAAAACGTATAAAAGTCGGCATCTAAATCCTGTACATCGACAGGTATATGTGATATAGCCTGCGCTCCGTCGACCAAAACAGGCACACCATTGCGGTGAGCTTCGGCAATCATCTCTTTTACCGGGTTTACAGTTCCCAATACATTAGAGACATGACACACCGATACAAGCTTTGTGCGGTCGTTAAACAATGAGCGGTAAGCCACCATATCCAACTCGCCGGTTGAATTTATAGGCACTACTCGCAATATCACCCGCTTGCGTCGACCGAGCAACTGCCACGGCACTATATTGGCATGATGTTCCATAACCGTGAGGATTACCTCATCACCGTTTTCCATCAGATCGCCAAACGACGAAGCTACAAGATTGATTGCTTCGGTTGTTCCGCGGGTAAATATTATTTCCTGAGAATGTTTGGCATTGATGAACGCTCTCACTCGTTCGCGTGTGGCTTCTTGCAAGTCGGTAGCCTCTTGCGACAGCGTGTGCACTCCTCGATGCACATTTGCCTTTGTGTGATAATACATCTTTTCGATTGCCTCCACGACACACCGAGGTGTTTGCGATGTTGCCGTGTTGTCAAGATACACCAAAGGGTGTCCGTATAACTGTCGCTCTAATATCGGAAAATCCTTGCGTAGCAAGTTTACGTCATATCTGTTCATTGCCGACTGTAGTTATTTTGTGTCATGGCATGATATGCCGCAATCGGCACACAATGTCTGCTGACCATAAAAACGTTTTTCAACCAAATGTCTCAGACGGTCTCTTAACCCGTCCATGCGTACAGTATCAATAACATCTACCATAAATGCCTGCATCAGCATCAATCGGGCTTCTTTTTCTGAAATGCCGCGAGAACGCATGTAAAACAATGCCGATGCATCAAGCTGCCCCGTTGTTGCACCATGGCTGCACTTCACCTCATCATTATATATCTCAAGTTGCGGTTTTGTATGCATCTTGGCCGATGTCGAAGCCAATAGGTTGCGATTGCTCTGATAGGCTTCGGTATATGGGGCATCGGGCGACACAAGGATACTGCCTTCAAAAGCGCCTGTCGATTTATCGTCAAGCACATATTTAAACAATTGAGAACTATGGCAATGTGGCGCAAGATGTTTCACATTTGATGAATTGTCGGTGTGCTGACTGCCTGTGCCTATCGCCATCCCTGCAAGTTTGGTCTCACACCCCTCCCCGATAATATCTATATCATATGAGTTTCGGGTATTTCCTCCCATGAGAGTCATGCCGTTAACCAACAGATTTGAGCCTGACGACTGATGGGCAAACAATCGGGAATATCGAGAGGTTTTTGCTGTGGATTCCTCTATATCATACAAATCAAAACGGGAATTTTCTCCGAGATACACCTCTATCACTTGTGAAGACAAATAATTGTGATCGGCATCTTGGGTATGATCGCATATAAGCAATTGCCCCTCGGCATTATCCTCTACGACTATCAACAATCGGCGTACTGCCATTAAATCTACTGGCGAACTGAATATATTTACAAGTTGCAACGGTTTTTCCAGTTTCACACCTCGTGGTATATAAATCACCACTCCGTCCTGCACAAGCAATGTATTAAGAGCCACAGCAGCGTCATCAAGAGTGGCTATTTTGCCATAGTACCGACTCAACAAATCTGGCTGAAGGCCGGCAACACGGGAAAGAGAGTCGACAATTACCCCTTCAGGCATGTTTTTACGCGAATTATCAGGAGCATAAAACATATCATTCACAATAAATGACAACCATGTACTCACGTTGGGTATGTCACAACGGAATGACGCAGCCACATTGACAGGTATATTCATTCTGTTAATATTCAGACCGAAATCGGGGGCAAACATATCCTCTATAGAGGTCTTCTCATAGCCTTCTTCACCACGTTTTGGCAATCGGTGGCCGTCAAGAGCATTCAAAGCCTCTTGCCGCAAGGCATTGAGCATGTGTGGAGAATGTGCTTCTATAACCTGGCGGTTATTGACAAACAAATCGATATATTGATTAATGGCACCCATATCCCGTGGCTTATTGTTGATTGTCAATTTCCTGCTTGATCCAGTCATAGCCTTTCTCTTCAAGTTCAAGAGCAAGTTCAGGACCGCCGGTTCTCACAATGCGTCCTTTATAAAGCACATGCACAAAATCGGGTTTTATATAATCGAGCAGACGCTGGTAGTGAGTAATCACAATTGTTGCATTATCCTCGGTCTTCAACTTATTAACACCTCCTGCCACTATTCGCAAAGCATCAATATCAAGACCGCTGTCGGTTTCATCAAGAATAGACAATCGTGGTTCAAGAACAGCCATTTGGAATATCTCGTTACGTTTCTTCTCTCCTCCTGAAAAGCCTTCATTTACAGAGCGTGATGCAAGTTTATTGTCAAGTTCGACAATCGCACGTTTTTGGCGCATAAGTTTCAAAAAATCACTTGCCGACAACGCCGGTTCGTTAAAATATTTGCGTTTCTCATTAATAGCGGCACGCATGAAATTTACCATCGACACTCCGGGAATCTCTACCGGATATTGGAATGAAAGAAACAACCCCTCATGAGAGCGGTCTTCGGGAGACAGTTCCAACAGATTTTTACCATGAAAGTCAACTTCACCCTCTGTTACTGTAAACGCCGGATTTCCGGCAAGTACCGATGACAATGTGCTTTTACCAGAACCGTTAGGACCCATTATAGCGTGAACCTCACCGGGACGTATCACAAGATTTATTCCCTTTAGTATCTCTTTGCCTTCTATTACGGCATGTAAATTTTTTACTTCCAATAATATATTATCCATACTTTTTCTCATTCTTTTGTTATCCAACTGAACCTTCAAGGGTGATTTGCAAAAGTTTCTGCGCTTCAACCGCAAATTCCATCGGCAGTTTATTCATCACTTCCTTTGCATAGCCGTTCACAATAAGCCCGATAGCCTCCTCTGTGGGAATCCCGCGCTGATTGCAATAAAATATCTGGTCTTCATTAATTTTAGAAGTTGTTGCTTCATGCTCCACCACAGCGGTGTCATTCAACACATCAATATACGGGAAGGTATGAGCGCCACAATGCGAGCTCAACAACAAACTATCACATTGGGTATAGTTT
>CAZBUT010000023.1:0-11012 GCA_964495165.1 uncultured Muribaculaceae bacterium
GGAGGGCGCCGATGTCATCAAAGAGATGATCTCCGTTGCCGGCAATATGGAAGTATTATGCAGGGAGTCCCTTCAATTGTTGAGAATCCAATGGCTTGCAAAATGTGGGGGGATTGGGCTATGCGCGACATTTCATACTCATATCGGGCTTTTCCCGCAGCATCGCGGTCATTACGTCTGTAAAATTTCAATGCGACAATGTCGCGGGTCTCAGTGTCGGTCGCCGACCACACACAACCGCTCTCGCCGTCACCGATTTTCTCAATCAGCCGGTATTTACCGGCTCTTTCTTTTGTTACAAGACTGTCGATATTCATAGCGTTTAATGGTTGCGGTTATCATTGAATTTGTCAATCTCGCTGATAGGTACTGCCCAACTCACATTTTGAGAATGGGCATCGGTGCGCGACACTACACCTATGGCAAAAATGCCGTCAGATGTTTTTATGAAAACAGGACCTCCTGAAAAACCTTTGTCGATTGGGGCATTGTGCAACAGACATTCGTTGACGTAGGTGCTGTCGCACAACGGTTTTTTGATAAGTTTCCCGAGAACGAAATTGCCGGTACGGTGAGTGTCCTCGTTCTTGGGGAATCCGTGTACGGCAATAATATCCTCGCTCTCAAGCGACTGCATCGTCTCGACCGATGCTCTTTTTATCGAGCCGCTATGGTCACACTTGAAATATGCAATATCGCTCAACAGCATTTCCCGACGGTGAAAACGCGGAATAAAACTGCGCCAATATTTATCTTCGTCAAATGTTCCTATATTTATTAAGATGTCGCGGTCACGGTTTATGAAACAACTGTCGGAACTGAGTCTGAATGCGACCGAATTGTTGTTATCGTCTTTCAAAACGCTCCACTTTGACACCAAAGCCCGCGAAGAACCGTCGTCGGAGTGCGCAACATTGTATGTTTCCATTTCGGCGGCAAGACGTTTTATTTCTGTTGTTTCGTTTTCGCCGTTCCAATCGGTTTCAAGCCAAAATTCTATGCAATGACGTGCGGTAATAAACAAACTGTCATCGGTAAGGAATCCCGTGCCGATAATGTTGCTCTCGGGAATGTGCGTATTAATAATGGTCTTGTTTCCCAAGGAGTCGGTGTGTACATATATTACAGAGTCGATGCGCAATTTATATACTGAGCTGATTTCTGCCTCAAAATCCCTTTTCAAAAGGTTTTCGGGTAATGACAACAACACAAATATGACACCGGCAACAATCAATGACGCAATTGCCGTGGCAATTATCAACAATTGATTGCGGTTTATAGCCGGCTTGACTGATACAACTCCGTCATGTACCGAGTATTTATTGTCTTGCCGCGTATTAAACATAAGTTCGCCCGGAAGGTTATCAAAACTTATGTGGTCGTTGTCGTGAAGATAGTGCACATAACCGACAGGCTCTCCGTTGACACGCATGGTGACATGCTCCGACAATTTGATGATGCGCCAGCTGTTTTTGTCTTTGTTCATGACAATTTCGGCGTAAGCAATATCCTCAAATGCGGTAGTGTTTTCAAGTTTCACCTCGCAATCGGCGCGTTGACCGATTTGCAAGGTGTTTTCTCTGTTATACACAATTTCACCCGATGGGTGTATTCCGTCGGACTCGGTGAATTTAAGGGTGTAGTAACAGGTCTTATTATCCATGACTATTGTCTTTGGTGAATGAGTTTGCAATCAGTGGAATACTTGCCGACAGACAAATGTCGTAGACGTTTGAATTTTTGCCGGTTTCATCGACGCGCAAGTCGTTATACGCTCTCAGGTCATAATGAATAAACTTGCTTTTGTATTCCCGTTTTTTGTTTATGTCGTTTTTGATGATTTTTTGCTCATCGTCGGTCACAGGACGGAACCCCAAGATGAGTTCTTCCACGCTCCAGCGATTGTGCTCAACTTCGGCGAGTTGAGCAATTTCCTCCTTGTTCAGGCTATAAAAAGTGTCCCAATCGTCTTCATTGTGTCCCAATGCCCTCATCTTGCCGGTTATTGTCATTGCGTTGTAAATACACGAATAGCGTTTGGGCATCGTGAGCTTGTTCCATTGGGCTTCAGCTATTGCCATATCGATTTGGGTCGGCGCTTTTACGGTGTCGGAGTTGTCGGTTGATGCGAAGTTGTCATCATAACAACGGTTATATACATAGTTGATGCGCTTTGCAACGCCATGCAACGGCAGGGTTACGTCATAACCTCTGTCGTTCATGCCAAATGGATATATGTTACTTAGCTTGGACGTTCTGGCTATAATATCAAAGATTGTTGCCTGCCGTGTTCTTATGAGAACGGGTATGCCTGCTTGCTCGATACAATCGGGCAAAGACATTGCTGTGGCGATATTGCGGGAATCATCGGTTTGGCACAGAGCGATTGTCAGTATCTGTTCGTCGTCGGCACTCCATTGCAAGAATTTGTCGCGCAACTTTGACGAATTTACTCCGGCTTTTACAAATTCCCATTCCACATCTACAAACTCTTCTCTCGATGTCATGTATTGCGGCACATGAAATTCTGTGACAGGTTGGAGCGCGTCCAAATCGATGAACCGGTAAAAGGAGTTGTCGAAAAGGTGATTGTATTTGTTTATCGTGGCACTTGCCTTTTGACCGATTTCCTCATCGATAAATGTTATACGGGTTCTGAGCCGGTGCTGTTTTGTGTAATTGGGGTAATGAGCCACCAATGCTGCATACATCGCCACAGATTCCGACACATCGTTGAGACCGATGATGATAAGGTGGACGGTTTTGTTTGAGTCGTAGTCGATGGGGACTCGATCAAGAGGAGGATATGTGCGTAATTGTCCGGGGAGAGACACAAACAGACGCTGCGCCCACATTTCATCTATTGTAAAGGGAATTAACTCACACTTGGCTATATAATCCTTGTTTAGATCTGATGTTTGGAGCAATCGTAATACCGATGCGTCTTGCAACAAAATGTGGCAACGTATTCTGCGCCCGTCATTCTTCTGCGGGTCATACTGCTCCAATAGTTTTTTCAGCGATTCCAGTGCCATGCAATCGGCTGTGTAGCTGTCAACATTTTCCTCACATGAAAATAAAAACAACTCATCATAACGGTTTACGTCTGATGCCGAAATATAATCATCAGAAAAGTCAATTGCATAACCGAGCTTTGAATATTGAGCCGTGAGGTCTTCTTTCATGGGGTGCTGCCCGATTATCAGTACATGTTTCAGCCGGTTACTCATATATTAAGGTTTATAGTCACAAAGGTATCGATTTATTTTGTAATGGCAAAATTGGCGTTTTTGTTTGTTATATAGACTTATGCAAGGGGAAATATAAAACAAACAGCAATCGGACATGCAATCCGGTTGCTGTTTGAGTATAATCGTAAGTGAGAAGTTTACTTCACTGCGACCTTTATGGCTGCTGTGCTTGATTTCACAACATATATGCCCGGAGTGACTGCAGTGTTAAAGCCGGTTTCGGTCGATTGCTCGATCATAACGCCGTTGATATTATAGATGCTTACAGTGTCGTTATTTGGATTCAAGACTTTAATGAAACCGTCTTGTGCATAAGCGTCAAAGTTGCGTTTTTCCGACTTGATGCTTTTTACACCTGTAGTGCCTTCAAGCGTGATGTAATACAAGAACAAATAATCTTGGTAAGCCTTGGAATATACTTTGAATCCGTAGTGGAATACCCCTGTCTCGGGAGCGGTGATAGGAAGTTGATAGGTTGTGATTGTACCATCGTCTTCTTGTCCCGGAACTTCAGGAATATCAAGCAATTGGATTGTTTGATACTCAGGAGTTTTGCCGTCGCCAAATGTAACGAGCAAAGATTCAGGATATAATTCTGATGATGAGAATGCACTGAAAGTCAAAAGGTATTCAGCCCCCTTGTCGTAGCGTATAGGCGGAGATATAAGCCAGTCGTTGGCAGCTTGTTGCCAGTTGTAAGGATAGAATGCAGCTCCCGAACTTGCATCATACATCCAAGTGTAGCCGTCGTTGTTGATGTCAAGTATTGTGTAGTAGTTATACATGTCGCCCATTGTGGTGAACACTCCACCATAAGGAGGATAGAGCGGTTCGCCGACAACCACCGGATTAGATACAACTCCTTGGCTTCTTTCACCGTCGATGCACGAATAAACTACATAGTAGTAACGCAACAAGTCAACGCCGTGGTCTTCAACAAACACTGTATCGGTAATACCTTGTGCAACTGTCAACTCTTCGGGATAACGCACCACCTCATAGGTGAGCTTGCTCTTGTCGTAGACTTGACCGTGTACACCAGTCGAAGGTGTACTCCAGCGCAATGTGGTTGTCAAAGCAGTGTCGGTCAATATAACGTTTTCGGGAGCGACCGGCATGTCAAATCCGATAAGGAATGTGCGTTTGGCAACAGGACCAACACCTGCCTCATTTGATAATTGAATGTCAAGATTGTGGATTCCTTGAGAAGAAGAAACCGCGCGTTGAACAGTTTCGCCGGCAGTGGCTGTGCCCTCAAGGTTGATGCCGTTTTCTTCTTTTACGGTGTATGTGATTTGAGATGTCATCGGAGCGCCGTTGTAAGAAGTCTCAGGAATTTTGAATGAGATTGTACCGGTTGTCGCACCAACAGCGTCATTGGTAAATACGAAGTCGGAAATCACGCCCGGAGCTTGCATTGCCGGCTCTTCAAAGTATGCGCCACTTATTGCGTAAACATCAGTAAGCCAAGTGAGCAACATTGCATTACAATTTACGGGGTTTACTTCAAACAAGGCTGCATATTGACTGCCTAATGCCAAACTTGAACTGCACATGAACCAATACATTTTGCCGGTGCTGTTGTCAAAGAATAGAGCCTGGCGATATTTCATGTTAACAAGAAAGTCTTCGGGCATCAAGTTGGTGGCAGTGATTTCGCCCAAGTCAGAGATTTGTCCGTTTTCCTTATTTACACGGGCAAGATAATGTTTTTGGTCACCTGTGACATTGTCTTCAGTCATGTATATAGTGTACAGGTTGCCATATTGGTCACAGCCCATTGTAAGGAAGCGTTTCCAATAGTCCATTGCGTTGGGGGCAAGACGTGTCATCGATCCGTTTTCAGGATTAATCTCTACGAGCCATGTATCGATATAGTCTTTGACGAAACCGAAAATTTTGTCGGTAGTCGGGTCATAAGCCAATGTTATGGTAGTGTTCTCGCAGTTTGAATTTAATGTGGTCGATGATATTTCTTCAAAAGTCTTGGCATCGAGTATTTTCCACACCGGTACTTCTTGTTGAATGTTGCCTTGCGAGTTGTATTGATTACAGTACACGCGTCCGTTGTGGTAGGTGCAGCCGCCGGCAAGGTCTATAGTGAGAATCGGAGAGTCGAGATTTGTGCCATACTTGTTCACTTTGGTAGAATATTCAATATCAAAGATACCGTTTGGAGCCATAGTGTATTCGTCCAACTGGGATTGAGTGAAAGCCGCTCTCAACTCAACACCTTCCATAGAGATGCGTTGGTGATATTCGGTGGTGGCCGTCAAATCGCCGTTTACGTTATCGGGCGTAACGGTTTCTGCAGGCTCGGTATATGTGAGTTCTACCTCTTCTTCGGCATCACCGCTGACCTCGATGTAGCTCAAGGTAACTTTTCTCACATCGAGTGAGTTGCCGATATATGTGGCATGGAATGCGAAGTAGTAGGTGCCGGCTTCCGTTACATTGAACTGAGGTGAAGTGTAATCTCCGTAACCGTTCTGCTCAAGATTTTGGTATGTAGTGATAACGTTTGTTTGTCCGGCAGCAGTTTGGGTATTGCCAAATGTCACGTCGAGAGATGCTGGATAGTTAAGCCCTGATTTCAATTGATAAGTGAGAATATAGCGTTTTCCGGGTTCAAGGTCATATCCCGGAGTAATGAGCCAGTCATTCACAGCCTTTCCGAAAGCCGATATGTAAACCGAACCGTAGTCATAAGTCCAGGTCACGCCGCCGTCGGTGTTTTCAACAACCCAAGTGCTGAAATCGGTTTTCTTTGACAATGGGAATGAATAAACCGAGACGATTGTACCCTGCATGTCGTCAAGGTCGACCTCTTCAGATGTTTTTTCTGAGATTTCATCGGCTTCAAATGCAACAGAATACAGATGTTTGCCACTGAATGATTCGGGGGCAAAAGAGTATTCACCTTTTTCGCCCGGAATCATATCGGGTACAGTTGCGATTAATTGGTCGTCTTGATAAACAAGTGCATTGAGATTGCTTGCCAATGCGGCACCGCCGGTGTCTTTTTTAGGATTGATCCAGCGCACTTTCACTGTTTGGGTGGCTGCGCTTGAACTTGCGTCCATCGCAAGTGCCGGTTGCGGGCATTGACCTGTGGTTTCTGTGACAGAAACAGCTTTAACAACGATGATGCCGTTGCCTACTTTAGAAACAAGTTTCAAACCGATGTTGAATGTGCTGCTTTGAGTGGCGGCAATGTGACAAAAGCGAGTCACCATGCCCGAATGATTGTTGTAGGACTCTTCGGTCATCTTGTTGCTCATCGCTTCGGGCGTAGCACTTGAGCCGTAAAACAAGCTCACGTTGTCGGCTTCAAAAGCGCCTCGCTGCGATACTGTGTAAGAAACAAGATAGTGTTTGCCGCTTTCAAGACTGAAAGCCGGTGTGAACAGCCAATCTTCAGCGTCATTTGCAGCTGCAATGCCATTATATGCAATACCGTTGAGGGTTGGTGTCGTTTCCCATGTGATGCCGTCGCTGTTGGCATCGTTCATTGTCCAGTCTTGAGCGTCAGTTCCATTACTGAAGTCTTGTGAAAACACAACTGTGTCTTGCGCATGAGCAGAGAAAAACGCCCCTGACAACATGGCAATCGACAGACAAATTGCTTTTAATTTATTCATAGAAATATGTTTTTATAATATTTGGGCGCAAAATTACAAAATATATGTCATTATATATCATTTTTGGTAACTTTTTGCACCGATTATTGCTTTTTTGTTGAAAATTTGTTGGAAAAGAAGCGGCGCACCGGCTCGTCATAGTATCTCAGCAGCAAATGAGCGACAATAACCAGCCCCACAAACATCGGAACAACCACATGCCAGGTTTCGGCAAGTGTATAGCGTTTCTCGTCGATGAGCCACGCATAAAAAAGATACATCACGGGATAATGTATTATGTATAACGGATAAGATATGCCGCCAAGGAAACTGTAAACCTTGTTTCCGTTGTCAACCCCTGCCGATGCACCCATTTTGACAATTATCGGGAAGATGATTATCACACACACCATTTCATAAACGCCGTTGAGATGCACACCTCCACATGCCGGAATATATGGCACTGCCATCAATGCCACAAGAATTAGAGAGCATATTAAAAATGCTCCTGAAATTTTCATCGGTTTGAATCGGCGCGACAACAACATTCCCATTGAGAACGGGAACAGCAGCCTCAGCAATCCGCCTCCGAAATTTACACCATCGAGAGTCCACCCCACTCCTATGCTTGTATATGACGCTGCGTCGGTAATTGCAAAGCATGCAAGCCCTGCCCCAAGCAGAACGACTACAATCGACAGAGCGCGAGTGGATAATCTTCGTAACACCAATGCATAGAGTATGTTGCCTATATATTCAAAAAACAGAGACCATGACGGGCCATTGAGCGGAAACATTTCGCCGTTGCCCCTCACCTCTATGCGTGACCCGGGGAGCGCAGGAACAAAAAACATCGTACATAGCAACGCCAGCATGAGTGTGCTTGTGGCAATGTGGGTGCCGTCCCATTGCACCCCACCTTGCAGAGAGAACGCAATCGCTCCGATGACTGCACTGAGCAACACCATAGGGTGTAATCTCACAAGCCGCCTTGCGAAAAATCCTTTAAGTTTCAGTGTCGTGTGCCAACGGGAGTCATAGGCATAGGCGATTACAAATCCCGATAACATGAAAAAGAAGTCAACGGCAAGATAGCCGTGATTCAAACCCGTTATCACGCCATCGCCCTTGGCAAAAGCAAATCCTTCAAACACATGATACCACACAACCATCAGAGCCGCCACGCCTCTTAGCGCATCAAGCATTTCATAGTGAGGACGGGTATCGGCAAACACATGTCTGCCGGCGGTCTTATTATTTTCCATTTATGTTGCTTATATTTACTGCAAAGTTAAGCAAATTTTCCTACTTCTTTAATGTGAAACCGGAGCTACACTCTCGTGCGGCTCCGGTCAAAGAAGAATTTATAATATATGCTTAATTTGTTTATGAGTTTAAATAAACATCTTTTTTAGAAACATCTTATTAGAACTCAAAGCCGATACGAGCTTGAATTGCATGAAGATTCTTGTCATTGCAGAAATTCAAGTTGTAGGGCTGATCAAGGTGAGTGTAGCTATAGTCAAGACGAGCCACAATGTAGTTTGTGATGTAGTAGTTCACACCAAAAGTGAATGTATCGGCTACGCCACCTGCAGCAGAATCATTTGTCATATACCACTCGATCATTGTCGGGTTTGAATAGAAACCTGTGCCTGTATATCCATTGTTGTAGAAGATACTTCCCGGAACAATGTCTTCAAGATTTGTGTGGTTGTAACGTGCTACAAACTCAAGAGTCTTGCCTTTGGGACGGCGCATCATAGCGTCGACAGAGTTGTATTTGTAATCGCCACCTATTGCGATAACACCTACTTCTGCGCTATAACCGGAGAATGAATAGTCGTGGTCGTCACCGAGGAATGCTTTCCAAGAATCGGCTGTGGGAAACCAAGCACCCATCATTGTGCCGACGTAGCTTTGTGCCAATGCATTCCAGTCGCGTTCACGATCAACGTCAACACCTGTCCACTCGCCTTTCAAGTAGAATTTCTTGTAGTGTCCCATGAGTTCTACATTGTATTTGTAGATGTGTTTGGCATTGTTGGCGGTTACAGAGAGGAACTTGGTATCATCGATGTTTGATTCAAGATTTGACGCAAAAGTTACGGTGCGGTTGTAGTCGTCGTTACCGTTGGTAAAGCCATTGGCATCAGGGCGACGATAGCTGAGTGATCCACCTGCGTGAACGTGCCAGTCTTCACCTTGCACACGACCGAGCAGGCGAGCAGTTGCTGCCCAACCCATATCGCCTTGTTTGTGATTCTCATGAAGTTTTTCAGAGAACACACCGCCTTCTCCCCAGAAGTAGGGATGGTAGTAGCGATAAGAGATACCGAGAGCACGACCTGTGCCGAATGCTTGAGTGGTAGCCGATTTAGCTATAAACGGATAGTCCATTGTCGATTGGATATTTTCGGCAGAGAACGGCTCGGCAAAATGTCCGATGCGCACAAATCCGTTTTTGTTTGAGTGCCAACGCAAATATGCGTCTTTAAGGAATGTCTTTGACATGAAGTCGATGTCAAGTTTGAAATCAAATTTGTTGCCGAGTTTACTGATTACTCTTACACGTGCGGTCGAAATGTCGGCACCTGAACCACGGTCGGTATAATCGTCGAAATACAAGCTGCCGTCAAGGTCAACACGTGCACCTACGCGGAAAGAGTATTTACCGTCTTCAGTTTCAAATTTCACGATACCGTCGTTAACTTCAGCCTTCAAATCTTGCATGGCTTCTGTTTCTTGAGCAAATGCTGTTGCATTCAGAGCGAGACAGCATGCTATTGCTATATATTTTTTCATTATAAATGTCTGATTTAAGTTACTGGAATTTTTATAAGTTCACTTAACAATAAAGATTAGTAGCCAAGATAGTCAAGAACTGTAGCTCCGTCAACAGTGATACCGCCATCGATAGACACGCCGGGGGCTTTGGGCTTGTTGGCATGAAGGTTATCCTCAACATCGTTTGTGGGATAAGCGTCATTGCGGAGTTTTGCGTTTGAACGGAAGTAGTTCAATGCGCCGTAAGTACCGGCAAGAGTTTGGTTGTAGTAGTTGATAGTCAAGTCTGTGCGGTTGGTAAATGTCATATCACATGCATTGAATTCTTTACCACCTTTGTGAGCTGAGTCGCGATAAGGTCCAGTGTAGGCAAGATATTGAGCATCGGTGTTGAACGACCAAGCGTGGATATCCATGCCGGTGCGGCGTATCATTTCTGTTTGCCATACGTTCAAACTGCTGGGATAACCTGTTACATAATCGATGTTCGGGCCGAAACATGTAGCACCGCTTTCGATTGCGAAGTTTATCATCATGCCATAGCTTTCAGGGGTACTGTTGTTCATATCCATCATGAGGAAGAGGGTTGGCATAACACGTGGAGCAAATGCATCGCGCAAGTTGGTGAGACCCGATGCGCTGAATGTTTGAAGCACGATGCGGGCAGGAGTGTTTGCGATTCCAACACGTCCTTCAAATGTAGGTATCTCTTTGAGGTCGGCGATGTTTTCTGCATACCAGCCGTTCTTTTCAAGCAAAGCACGCAATTTTGCTTCAACTCCGGGGAAGTATGACGGTGATTTTGTTTCGATATATACACCGGGACGGTTTCCGTTGTCGTAGGGGTCTGCTTCATATTCGCAACCGAGATAGTTGCCTTCTTCGTCATAGTGTGCGATACGTTTGCCGTTTTCGCCACGTTTGATGCGCTTGCCTTCGGCTATAGCCAAAACGTCTTCCACTGTCAACATATCAAGACCTACGAATGAAGCGCGTGCGCGTTCGGGATTTGCGTCATTAAACCAAGAACCGATGTCGAGTTTGAGCAATTCGCTGAACATGAACGAGCTTGTGTATAAATCCTCTTTGTTGGGATAGTGGTTTTCGATATCGGTTGTGCGGCAAAGGTTCTCATCGTGAAGAGCGAGTATCACGCCGTCTTTGGTCATTTGCACGTCGATTTCAAGATAATCGGCACCGATGTTACGTGCCCAGCGCATAGCTGCTTCACTCTCTTCCGGTGTCCAGAATTCACTTCCGCGGTGAGCGATGATAGCGTTTTTAGGGAGATAATCATTTACGGCAACCTGTTCAGGATAAATAGTGAGTAACTCATCGTTGGCATTCTGAACAT